>CALGNM010000029.1 GCA_937958665.1 uncultured bacterium
TGGCCGGGAATATCCGGCGGTCGGCCAGGTTGCGATCCAGCACCAGTTCCATGTTCCCGGTGCCCTTGAATTCCTCGAAGATCACCTCGTCCATCCGGCTTCCTGTCTCCACCAGGGCAGTGGCGATGATGGTCAGGCTGCCCCCCTCCTCGATGTTGCGGGCGGTGCCGAAGAACCGCTTGGGGCGCTGCAGAGCGTTGGAGTCCACCCCGCCGGACAGGGTTTTCCCGGAGTGGGGGATGACCGCGTTGTTGGCCCGGGCCAGCCGGGTGATGGAGTCCAGCAGGATCACCACATCCCTTTTTCGCTCCACCAGCCGCTTGGCCCGTTCCAGCACCATGTCGGCCACTTGGACGTGCCGTTCCGGGGGCTCGTCAAAGGTGGAACTGAACACCTGGGCCTTGACATGCCGCTGCATGTCGGTGACCTCCTCGGGCCGCTCGTCGATCAGCAGGATGAACAGCACCACCTCGGGGTGGTTGGTGGTGATGCTGTTGGCGATATCCTGCAACAGAACCGTCTTGCCGGCCCGGGGCGGCGAGACTATCAGCCCGCGCTGGCCCTTGCCGATGGGAGACAGCAGGTCCATCACCCTCATCGACATGTTGGAGGTCCCCCGTTCCAGGATAATCCGCTCCTGAGGATACAGCGGGGTGAGGTTATCGAAGAACAGCCGGTCCCGGGCCTGCTCCGGGTTCTCCTGGTCGATGGCCTCCACCTTGAGGAGGGCAAAATTTTTCTCGCCCTCCTTGGGGGGACGGATCTGGCCGGTCACCAGGTCGCCGGTACGCAACAGAAAGCGCTTGACCTGGGTTGGCGCCACATAGATATCATCCGGCCCCGGCATGTAGCTGTAGTCCGGGGACCGCAGGAATCCGAATCCATCGGGCAAAACCTCAAGCACCCCGCTGCCGAACACCAGCCCGTTGCGGACCGCCTGGGCCTGAAGGATCTTGAATATGATCTCCTGCTTCTTAAGGCCGCTGGCGCCCTGGATATCAAGGCCCTTGGCGATGCCGCAGAGTTCGGAGACCGTCTTGGATTTCAGCTCGACAATGTCCAAATGTGGTTCCCGGAGTTTATTGGGAGGAGCTGTCGCCTTGGGCGGAATCGGGGGGCAACGGGGCCCGGCCGGCCGTCCCTCTGATGCCGGCCACTGCGGTGGGCGTCTGGGTGGTTAGGGTCTGTTTTGAGCCCTGTATCTTCTTGACGACGCTGACTGTCTTGGTAACGGTGGATGCCGCTGGGGCCCGGAGGGCCACTTCCATCAGTTCCCCGACCAATCCCTTCTGCGGGCCAGCTAGCTTGATGGTCTGGGCCGAGTCCGGGGCCAATTCCAGCACCGACCCGGCGGCCATTTCCAGGCTGTCGGCCAGCAGCAGCCGGTCGTTGATGGCCACCGCCTGCCAGATGCCCTGGGCAAAGTGCTGTACCGTACCCTTGGCGAAAACAACGGATGCCGCCGGTTCCACTTTTGCGGGGGTCGCGACTTCAGCCTTCTTTGGCTCCTCCCTCTTGCCGCAGCCCAAGATCACCAATGACATCAATAGGGGAAAGGCCAGCCTTTTCATAATCAAGCCTCCATAGCCATTTCGGGACTAAGAATACTACATTTCGTCTCCGAAGTCAATAGAGACGTTAATCTTACGCCCTCTGCCTCCCTTCAGGGTCCCCAGCATTCCAATGATGGTTCGGCCTACCATCTCGGAGACGAAATCCTTAATGGGAAGTTCCCTTCCGTCTATCTCTATCATCACCCGCCTTCTTTCCCTGGCAGGGATTATAATGTCAATTTCCAACCACTTGGCGATTTCCGCAACTTTGGATGGAAAAAAATGCCTAATTGGGGCCGAAACGGGCTTGTCCCTGCCCACCATTGCTATAATGCCCTTGAGATTGGCAACAAGAAGATCGTCCGAAATGAGAACCTTGGGGAATTTTTCCTTCTTGTAGCCTTCGATGATCAGCAAGTCCATCTCCCCAGCCAGAGTCCGAGCTATGTTATTGGGATTTCGCCCCCGTGCCGACTCAAGTCTCACCAGC
Source organism: uncultured bacterium (assembly GCA_937958665.1). GTDB lineage: Bacteria > Edwardsbacteria > AC1 > AC1 > EtOH8 > CALGNM01. Next base: position 2,044 of record CALGNM010000029.1, read on the forward strand.
CAATTATCATCGCATATCGCTGACACCATAGCCCCGGCCTGCCGGAAACGGTCGGTATCGGTCCCGCGTTTATCGGCCTTGATGGCGCCGTGGGTGTGTTTGAGAACCCCGACCCGGTAGCCCTTGCGGCTAAGAATGCGGACTATGTTTTCTATTAGAGTGGTCTTGCCAGTGTGAGAATATCCGACGAAGGAGATTATGGGCAGCATTTATTCACCTATTCTAAATGTATCAATCGCTAGAATTAACCAAAGAATTCAACATTGACTTTATCCCCTTTCTTAACCTCCCCTGATTCCTCCGGCAGGATCATCAGCCCATCTGCCTCAACCATGGAGGTCAGTATGCCGGAACCCTGCGGTCCGGTGAGGGACGCGTGATATGCCCCTTCCCTCCATTCCACCCTGGCCCTCAGAAACTCGGTCCGGCCAGGTTGTTTTCTAATATCATGGTCGCAGACCGCAGAGATGGTCTTTTTTAATATATCCTGGCAGCCCTGCATCTTCAGCAACAGCGGCCGCATGTATTGATCGCAGACCACCATTGATGATACCGGGTTGCCCGGCAGCCCCACCACCGGCTTGCCGTTGATATGTCCGAAAGCCAGAGGCTTTCCGGGCTTTTGCTTCACCTGCCAGAAATTCATGCTGCCCAATCCGGACAATGCCTGTTTCACCAGATCGTAATCGCCCACCGAAACACCTCCCGAGGTGATGATGACATCACATTCCTGAGATGCCTTGTCAAGAATGCCCTTGATGCTGTCCAGATCGTCCGGCACGATGCCGTAGTCCTTTACCGACGCCCCGGCTTCTTTGGCCTGCCCTGCTATGCTGAAGCGGTTGGCGTCATATATTTGTCCGGGCTTTAATGGCTGGCCCGGCTCCGCCAATTCGTTGCCGCTGGAAATAATGCCCACCACCGGTTGTTTGGAGACCATAATTTCGGTCAGATCGGAAGAGCGTCGTGTAGGGAAAGAGTGTAGATCTCGGGGGGCGCC
>CALGNM010000030.1 GCA_937958665.1 uncultured bacterium
CGGCTTTGCCACCATGGCCGACATGAAGATCGTGCCGGTGCCCACCGACCTGGAAGAGGGTTTTGCCCTGCCCTCCAAGGCAGAGTTCGTCAAGCGGATCACCCCCGCACCAGGGCCATCATGTACTGCTCGCCCAACAACCCCACCGGGGCCATCTTCACCCGTCCCGACCTGGAGATGCTGGCCGGACTGGCCAGGGAGAAGGGCCTGTGGCTGCTGGCCGACGAGGTCTACCGGGAGTTCACCTACGACGGGGGATTCCATACCAGCATCCTGCACCTGGCGGGAATCGAGGACCGGGCCATCATGATGGACTCGATCTCCAAGCGCTTCTCGGCCTGCGGGGCCCGGGTGGGATGCGTAGTGTGCCGCAACCCGGAGGTGATGCAGGCCATGCTCAAGTTCGGCCAGGCCCGTTTGTGTCCGCCCACCATTGAGCAGGTGGGGGCCATCGCCGGGTATCAGACCATCGACAAGTATCTCAAAAAGATGATTGCCGAATATCAGCGCCGCCGGGACGTGGTCTGCGAAGAACTGGCTAAAATTCCGGGGGCCATCTTCAGGAAGCCGGCCGGAGCCTTCTATATCATGCCCCACCTGCCGATCGATGACGCCGACAAGTTCGCCCAGTGGATGCTGACCGACTTTTCATTGGAGGGAGCCACCACCATGGTGGCCCCGGGCGACGGGTTCTACGCCACCCCGGGACAGGGACGGCAGGAGGTCAGGCTGGCCTACGTGCTGAATGAGAATGACCTGCGCAAGGCTCTGAGGATACTGGCCAAAGGGATCGAGGCCTACAATCGCCGGAAATAACCGGCTTTTCCCGGCACGGGGCGATCCGGACATCGCCCCCTTTGTATTTACCGGTGTTCCTAAAAAATCTTGCGCCCTAATAACATCTTACACCAAAGCTCCGGATGAAGAAGCTCGACTTAAAAATCAGACTGCTTAACCCGCTGGCCCGGCTGCCGGCTTACGCTACCGGACATTCCGTCGGGATGGACCTATGCGCGGCCTTGGGGAAGCCGTTGATCCTAAAGCCCCGGGAAACCCGCTTGGTGCCCATCGGCCTGGCCCTGGAGATTCCCCCGGGCTTCGAGGGCCAGGTGCGGCCCCGGAGCGGGCTGGCCCTGAAGCATGGGATTACCGTGGCCAACGCCCCCGGCACCATCGATGCCGATTACCGGGGCGAGGTGGGGGTGATTCTGGTGAACCTGGGCAAGAAGGCGTTTACCATCAACCCCGGAGACAGGATAGCCCAATTGGTGATCTCCCCGGTGGTCAGGGCCCAGCTGATCGAAGCGAAAACATTGAAGGAAACCAAGCGGGGGGCGGGCGGATTCGGGCACACCGGGGTGGGAAAGGGCAGTGATGGCGGCTAAGCAGTCCGGACATTTTGCCGCGGCTCTGTCGGAACCAAAGTTCGCCCTGTTCGCCGCCGGACAGCTGGTCTCCCAGTTCGGAGACTACCTGGCCCAAATGGCTCTGATCGCTGTGATTGGGGCCTACACCACCCGGGCCCCGCTGGCCTATTCCCAGATCACGGTGGCCATCGCCCTGCCGGCTCTGTTGTTCGGCCCTATCGTGGGGGTGGTGGTGGACCGCCGGGCCAAGAACAGGATGTTGATCATGGCCGATGCCAGCCGGGCGGTGGTGATCGGCTTGATTCCCCTGCTGATGAAACTGACCGGCTCGGTGCTGATCCTTTTCCCCCTGGTGTTTGTCTCCTTCCTGCTGGGATTGTTCGCCAGCGCCGCCCGGCTGGCGCTGATCCCCCACCTGGTGCCGCCCAACAAAATTTTCGCCGCCAATGCGGTGATGAACTTCATCAACAAGCTGGCCGGAATGGTGGGCTTTGTGGGCGGCGGGCTGCTGGTGGTGGGCGGATTCTGGAGGAGGCTGGGCCTGCAACCTTGGGAGGCCGGGTTCTACCTGGACAGTTTAACCTTCCTGGTGTCGGTGGGGACCATTGCCCTGCTGAGGACCGGCGAGGTCCTGTCCCCCCGGGAACGGGAGGCCGACCTGGTCCAGCTGTGGCACCGGCGGATGCACAACCTGCGGGACGATCTTCAGGAGCTGTGGTCGTTGATCGCCAACACCCCCCGGGTCAAGTTTGTGATGCTGTCCCTGCTTTTGGTGGCCATCTTCGGGGGCACTCTCTATCCCCTGGTGGTGGTCATAGTCCAACAGGGAATCAGGGGCGGGGCCGGAACCGGTGGGGTGGGGGTGCCGGGAGGGGTGTTCGCCCTGGGGATG
>CALGNM010000031.1 GCA_937958665.1 uncultured bacterium
TGGTGTGTTTTTTGTTTTCAAGCAGAAGCAGCCATACGATATCGGATTCGGTGACTGGAGTTCAGCCGTGTGCTCTTCCGATCTCTGCCTTCTTTCTTGCCGGTTTGGCCTTTTGGGCCGGCTTGGATTTTGGGGCCGGCTTTGATCCCTTTGCCGGCTTGGCCTTCTTGGCCGGCTTGGCTTTAGCAGCCTTGGGAGCCTTGGAAGCCGCTGCCGCTGGCTTCATGCTCTTGTAGATCTTCTCCAACTCCGCAAAAACCTCCTCGCCCGAGGGAATCCCGGCCGGCCGGGCATAAAGGTCGATTTTGGCACTGCCATTGATGGCCAAACGGACGTCATCCACGAACTGCCCCTGGCTCATCTCCACCACCATGAAATTCTTGACCCTTTCGGCCAGCTTGGCTAATTGCTTCTTGGGGAACGGCCACAGGGTGATCGGCCGGAACAGCCCAACCTTCATTCCCTTGTCCCGGGCCATCTTCATGGCCGCCGCCGCTATGCGGGACGATGTCCCGTAGGCCACTATCACCAGCTGGGCGTCGGCAATGTTCTTCTCCTCAAATCGGACCTCCTTGTCCTCGATCTCCTTGAACTTCCTGGCCCGGGCCCAGTTCAGTTTCTCAAGCTCCCCTTCCCTCAGGTCATACGAGCGCACAATCCTCTTTTTGCGTCCGATGGCATCGCCCAAAGCCCAATCCGGCTTTTTGAGCGCTTTGGGGTCTACCGGCTGGAACTTGAACTCCACCGGCTCCATCATCTGGCCCAGAATGCCGTCAGCCAGGATCATGGCCGGCATCCGGTATTTCTCGGCCAGTTCGTAGCAGATCTTGGGGAAGTTACCCATCTCGTCCACCGAATTGGGGGCCAGCACTATGGTGTGATAGTCCCCATGTCCCCCGCCCTTGACCGACTGGTAGTAGTCTCCCTGGGAGGCCGCGATATTGCCCAGACCGGGACCGCCCCGCACCACATTGGCGAAGAATATCGGCAGGTCAGCCCCGGCGCAGTAGGAAATGCCCTCCTGCTTGAGGCTGATCCCAGGGCTGGAAGAGGAGGTCATGGTGCGGATGCCGGTGGAGGCCGCCCCGTAGATCATATTGATGGCCGAGACCTCGGACTCTGCTTGGACAAAAGCCCCGCCCACCTCGGGTAGCCGCCAGGACATGTACTCCGGAACCTCGTTTTGCGGAGTGATGGGATATCCGGCAAAAAATCGGCACCCGGCCAGGACCGCCCCCTCGGCCAGGGCCTCATTGCCCTTCATCAGGATCTTTTCACCCATTTATCGTCTCCTAAAAGTTTTTCTTAATAAAAAAGGTGTGGAACGGAAGCCTCCCTATTTCCACACCGATATGGCCAGGTCCGGGCAGATCTGGGCGCACAGCCCGCAACCGATGCAACAATCGGCCTTGGCCAGTTTGGCCGGGTAATACCCGGTGGCGCTGAAGTTATGGGACATCTCTATGCAGCCCTTGGGGCAGGCCTTGGTGCACAGCTCGCATCCCTTGCAGCGGGTCTCATCGACCCTGATTTCCGGCATAATGGACCTCCTGTTTCAATATATTTATGATTTGGATTGGCTTGGGAAAAGATATTTTATTGTATCAGAATTAGAGCAGATTTTCAAGGGAAATAGACACTAAAAAAGAGGCTGTCTTTGACAGCCTCTTTTTTGGCACATTCCAAAATCAATCGTGGATGTAAGCTTCCTCCCCGTGCAGGGCGGCATCCAAACCGTTCATTTCCTCTTCCTCGCTGGTCCTGACCGGGGTTGCCTTGTTTATCACGATCAGGGCCAGGTAAGAGAATAAAAAGGCATATACCGAAGCGCCTATCACAGCCACAGTTTGTTTTATGAAGAATCCCGGATTGCCGTAAAACAGCCCATTGGCTCCCCCGGCATTCACCGTCGTGGTGGCGAACAGACCCAAAAGTATCACGCCTATGGTTCCGCCCACTCCGTGGACACCCCAAACATCCAGGGCATCATCCCAGCCCAACTTATTCTTGAGATTTATCGCCCCGTAACAGACCATTCCGGCGATGACCCCGATCAAGGCGGCGGTTTGGACGGTAACATATCCGGCAGCGGGGGTAATGGTTGCCAGACCGGCGATGGAACCAGTCAGCAAGCCCAATAGTTTCGGCTTCTTTTCAAATATCCAGGCCATTATCAGCCAGGTGATGGCGGCAAAAGAAGCTGCGGTATCGGTGTTAATAAAAGCCAGCGAAGTTATATGATCGACCCTTAGTTCGCTGCCGGCATTGAAACCATACCAGCCAAACCACAATAGTCCGGTGCCCAATGCCACCAGCGGGATGCTATGCGGCCCCCGCTCGGCTACCCGGCGCCGTCCCACATAGAACACCGAAGCTAACGCCGCCATGCCGGCGATGGCATGCACCACAATGCCGCCGGCAAAATCAAGCACACCCCAGCTTTGCAGCACCCCCCCGCCCCAAATCATATGAACCATGGGGAAATATACGAAAATAAGCCAGACTGTCAAAAATATCAGGTAGGGGACAAAGCGGACCCGGTTGGTAAAAGCCCCGGTTATCAAAGCGGGGGTGATGATGGCAAACATCATCTGGTAAGCAATGAATACGAATAACGGGATATTATTCCCGGCCAGCGGGGTCATGGCGTCGACCCCCCTGAAGAAGGCTAGATCGAAATTGCCGATTATCCCGGCCAGATCGGTTCCGGCCGACATGTTGCCGGAAAAGCACATGGAATACCCGAAGGAGAACCATAGAACCGATGTCCACCCCATGGAAACGAAGCTCTGCAGCATGATGGCCAGCACGTTTTTGCGGCCCACCAATCCTCCGTAAAAGAACGCCAGACCCGGGGTCATCAGCATCACCAGGCTGGTAGCCACCAGCATAAAGCCGGTATTGCCGGTATCGAACATTTTTTCTCCTTAATTATTGTTTTTCAAGACTTTCCGCCTGTAGTTTACATCATATCGATTTCAAGCGCTATCGGGATATCCCTGAAATCAGGCCTCTTAAACCCCGAAAACCAAGTCCGGTTCGGAGAAAATTTTACGCAACGGCCCTTTGCCTTGCCGGCACAGGGCCTCTAATGTTCGGGGAATCACAAGGTGGTCAGACCCTCCCTGATCGCATATTTGGTCAACTCGGCAACGCTGTGCAGATTTAGCTTTTGCATCAATTGCTGACGGTGGGTCTCCACCGTTTTTACGCTGATGGATAGCTTGTCGGCCGTTTGCTTGGTGCTCTTCCCCTCGGCCAGCAACTGCAACACCTCTCTCTCCCGCAGAGACAGTACGGCATAAGGCCCGGCATTAGGTTCGTGTTCGTTGGAAATATAATACCGGACTAAAAGGTCTGTAATATCGGGACTCACATAAATCTTGTTCCTGAACACCGCCTTGATGGCCTGGATAAGCTCCTCGAAGGCGGAATCTTTGAGCAGGTAGCCCACCGCCCCCGCCTTAAAAGCCTCCAGAACGTACCTCCGATCGGCGTGCATTGACAGAATTACAATCTTCGTTAAAGGACAAATCTCCCTGATCCTTCTGGCCGCCCCGATGCCGTTCATCCCAGGCATGGTTACATCCATGATGATCAGTTCCGGGATATGTTCCTGGGCCAGACGGACCGCCTCCAACCCATCGTTGGTCTCGGCTACCACCTTCATCCCGGGCTGCTTTTCCAGAAGGGTTTTCAGCCCCTCGCGCATTATCTTATGATCGTCGGCAATCAGTATTTTCATGACGCCCTTCCTCCATTTCTTTCGATCGGGCAGGTGATCATTGCCCTGGTCCCATGATCAGGACCCGATGATAGTGTCAATTTCCCGCCGAAACATCCGATTTGCTCCCTGATGCTGAACAGCCCGTAACCGCCGGCATCCGCCACATCAGCCCTATCATCATTCGGCGGCAACCCCCGGCCGTCGTCCGACACCTCAAGCGACAAGCCTGTCCCGAAATTATTCAGGATAATTATAACTTGGCTTGCCCGGGCGTGCTTGATGATGTTGAACATCAATTCCCTTGCCGATCGAAAAAGGGTAACCTGAAGGTCATTGGAGATCTCCAGCTTCGGGCCGTTGGTCTCCAATCTGACCCGGAGCCCGTATTTACTTCGGAAATGTTCGGCCAGCCACTCCAACCCTGATTCTATGCCGAGTTCATAGAGCACCGGCGGGCTCAGCTCAAAGGTCAGGCTCCTGGTATAGCGGATGGTCTGTTCCAGCATAATGCGAATACCTTCGATTTCCCGCTCCGCCCCGCTAAAAATGGCGTTCCCTTCCAGGGCTTTCAGCTTAATCCGGATCAGGGCCAAGGCCTGGCCGATATGGTCGTGCAGGTCCGATGCCAAAGTCCTCCGCTCGCGTTCCTCGGTGAGGCTAAGCTCCGAAGCCAGCCTTTTAAGTTTCTGCTGGTATTCTTTGACCTTTTGTTCAGACCGCCTCCTTTCGCTAATTTCCTCTTTTAGCTTGAGATTGGCGCTATTCAATAAAGCGGTTCGTTTGGCCACCTTCTCCTCCAACTCATCTAAGGCATCCTGGATCGCCAGCCGGGCCAGCCTCTTCTGGTAAAAAGCATCCAGCATTTTGGCAAGCGAGTCTATCAACTGTCTCTCTTCCTTGAGAAAGGGGCCCTCGCAGGCAGGCTTTTTCCGGGAGAGATAGACAACTTCTATCCGGCCCCGTTTATTTTTACCGGCCCCGAAATATGCCGTTTGCATCCACTGGACGGGCCTGTAGTTGGGGGTAGCGACCGTCAACCCACTGACCACGATTCTAGCTCCGGTATCCTCCGGATACTGCCAGGCGGCGGGGATTATGGCCACAAATTCCCTCAATACCCTTTCGATGCTTTTCCGGTCATTCTGCAGGATGGCCGAGGCCTGGTGAAGAGCCGTCAGCTCTTTGACCCTTTCCCCCAACTGCCACAGCAGCAGGTCTTTTCTGTTGAATGTTTTTTTGTTCATATTTATGCTCCCTACCCCATTACAAATCTACCCCCAGCCTAATGATCTCCGCAATATTATCAACCCAAACAAAGCCCTTGACACCTGTGGAATATTTATATATAATTAACCTTGGTTGCGGGCGTAACTCAGTGGCTAGAGTGCTACCTTGCCAAGGTAGACGTCGTGGGTTCGAATCCCATCGCCCGCTCCAGTTTTGGCTGACCGCCCTGTTCATTCAGGGCTTTTATATTACCCTTTCATAGAAATGGACAATTGGCAAAAAGGCAGGCTGTTCATACAGTCCTGCCTTTTCTGGTACCGAGGGTCGGAATCGAACCGACACGTTCTTTTGGAACGAGGGATTTTAAGTCCCTTGCGTCTACCAGTTCCGCCACCCCGGCGTTAATGAAGGTTTTACCTCAAAATCTGGAGGCGGCTAGCGGGTTCGAACCGCTGAATAACGGTTTTGCAGACCGTCGCCTTACCACTTGGCTAAGCCGCCCCTTAAGTCAGTCGCTGGCCCTTTGTGGCCAAACATTGACACTTGGCCCGGAGACATCCGGATACATAAACCTCAACGGCAATTCTATCAATTTTTCACCCTGGCTGTCAAGGCAGACCCTATCTGCCCAGCCGGTACTCCAGCCTGGCCCTCGAATTATTTTTAAGGTTGGAGATGGCCTGGGAACTCTCAGCCAACAGGTCTAGCACCGAGGGGCGGCGTTTTCTCTCCCTGATCACCCGGGGGGAATCGCCAATCCCAGCCATCAGCCCGGCCATCGCCACCGCATCATCCAAAGTCCCCAATCTATCAACCAAGCCGACCTCCCAGGCCTGGCGTCCGGACAACAGGCGGCCGTCGGCTATCATCCGGACCGAGTCCAACGGCATCTCCCGCCCTTCGGCCACCGCCTCCATAAACTGCAGATGGATGTCGTCAATTGTCGCCTGGAGCATGGCACGCTCTTTGGCTGTCATCTGGCGAAAGGGCGAGCCGATATCCTTGACCTCGCCGGCCTTGACCACCTCGTAACCAATACCAATCTTCTTGAACAATTCCTCCATCACCGCATAGCTGAGAATAACCCCGATCGAGCCGGTCAGGGTCCCCGGATTGGCCACAATGGAGTCGCAGGCGCAGGCAACGTAGTACCCTCCCGAGGCGGCCGTTTCGCCCATGGAGCAAACCACCGGCTTCCTTTCCCGGGCCGACAGTATGGCCTGATAGATCTCCTGGGAGGCCGATACCCCGCCGCCGGGCGAATCCACCCGGATCACTAGGCCCTTGATAGAGCCGTTGTCCCGGTATTTCCTGATTACACGGACCGCCTCATCGGATGATATGATGGGCCCTGATATCTCCACCAGCCCCACCGCCTTGCCATAGGAAAGATCCAGCCCCTCCCGGTCGTAGGCCGCCATAATCAGGGCCGCGGCGAACAGGCCTATAAAAATCAAGGCCGCCAGCACCCCCAGGCTTATGAAAATCCCCTTGTTCTTGGTCACTCCTTACCGCCCTTCCTTCGGCAACCGGCCGGAGCCGGCTGCTGTTTATATTTCCCGGGCCATGGCCACCAGGGCGGATACCATATCCTTCTCACGGACCTTGGCAACCACCTTCCCCCTGCGGAACAACAGGCCCAACCCCCTGCCCCCGGCCATTCCCAGGTCGGCCTCCCGGGCCTCCCCCGGACCGTTTACTATGCAGCCCATCACTGCTATCTTAAGTGGCTTTCTTAAACCTGACACTCTTCTCTCCACCTGCCCGGCTATCCCGGCGACATCGATCTGGCAGCGGCCGCAGGTGGGACAGGCCACCACCACCGGGCCACACTCCGCCAGGCCCAGTGACCGGAGAATCTCCCGGGCCACCGGC
>CALGNM010000032.1 GCA_937958665.1 uncultured bacterium
AAAGCCTGCCGTGGCTTGCCGGGCCTCAGGGTGCGGCGGATGAACTGGCGGGACTTCCGGGGGGTCCGGCTGCGGTACCGCCAGCCGGAGAGACTGGGGCTGGACCGCTTGGCCAATGCCTGTGCCGCCTTCCGGTATTACGGGGGGCCGGTTTTGGTGGTTGACGTGGGTACTGCCGTCACCTGGGATCTGGTCGACCTCCGGGGAAACTACCTGGGAGGGGCCATCGCCCCTGGTCCGGGCACCATGGCCCGGGCCCTGCATCGTCAGACCGCCGCCCTGCCGCTGATCGAGATAACCAAGACCCCCGCTTTCGTTGGCCGGGACACAGCCGAGTGCATCCGCTCCGGCATCTATTGGGGGACGGTGGGTATGATACGGGAATTGACGGCCAGGATATCCGGCGGGGCGGGGGCCGAACCGATCCTGGTCTTTACCGGCGGGCTGGGCGGGATATTTGCCCGGGAGTTCCCTGGCAGCCGGACCGATGAACCGCTGACCCTCAAAGGGGTTGGTTGGGCCTTGGAGAGTCTGGGCCGCGGGGCGAAAACACAGCAAGAGGGATAAGATGCCTACCGACATCATCATCAACGCCACCGTCCACGAGACCAGAATCGCCCTGCTGGAGGAGGGCAAGCTGGTGGAGCTGTGGCTGGAGAGGGCCGCCGAGCAACGGATGGTGGGCGACATCTACAAGGGACGGGTGGAGAAGGTCTTGCCCGGCCTGCAGGCGGCCTTCGTGGACATTGGCCTGGGCAAGAGCGGTTTCCTGTCCTTTGCCGATACCGCTTATGATCCGGGAGATCTGGAGGCCGACGAGAGGGAAAGGGCCAAGCCGGCCAAACGGATCGAGGATGTTCTCAAAAACGGTCAGGAGGTGATGGTCCAGGTATCCAAGGAGCCCATCGGGGGCAAGGGCCCCCGCCTGACCTCCCACGTATCCTTCGCCGGCCGTTTCTGCGTTTTGGTTCCCAACGAGGAGCGGGTGGGTGTCTCCCGCCGGGTAGAGGATCGGTCCGAGAGGCGCCGGCTCAAGGAGGAGTTTTCCAAGCACCTTCCCCAGGGCTATGGACTGGTGATCCGGACGGCGGCCGAGGGGGAGGATGAGAAGTCGTTCGGGCGGGACCTTAAGGTGCTGCTAAAGACCTGGCAGCAGGTGAAACGCGATTACCGCAAGGCCAAGACCCCCTCCCGGGTATATTCCGAGCCCCCGATGGTCATCAGCTTCCTGCGTGAGCTGGCGGCGATGGAGATTGGGGCCCTGGTAACCGACGACCGCAAGACCCACGACCAGATGGCCGATTACGTGAAGAATTTCGACCCGGCCCTGAAGAAGCGGCTGCTGTTGTACCGGGAGGACATCCCGCTGTTCGACGCCTACGACATCGAATCCCAGATCGAGAAGGCCCTCCAAAAAAGGGTCAGGCTGAAGAGTGGAGGGCAGATTGTGATCGAGGGCACCGAGGCCCTGGTGACCATCGATGTCAACTCCGGACGCTACACCGGTAAGCGGGATGCCGAGAACACCATCACCCGGGTGAACATGGAGGCGGCCCGGGAGATCGCCAGCCAGTTGAGGCTGCGGGACATCGGGGGCATCATTGTCATCGACTTCATAGACATGGACCGCGAGGCCAACCGCCGCAAGGTTCTGGCCGAGCTCAAGGAGGCCCTCAAGGACGACCGGTCCAAGCCCAAGGTCTACGACATCTCCCCCTTGGGCCTGGTGGAGATGAGCCGGAAGCGGGTGAGGCCCAGCCTGTGGCAGACCTTCTCCCAGTCTTGCCCCACCTGCCAGGGGACCGGCCGGGTGCTGTCCCCGGAGACCATGGCTGCCCGGCTGGACCGCTGGTTCCTGCAGGCCGGCTCCAAGATCAAGGGGCGGCGGTTGGAGATAACCGGCCATCCGCTTTTTATCGACCATCTGGAAGGCCGGGGCCGCAGGATGCTGGAGGAGGTCCGCAAACGGTGGCGGACCGACCTGCGACTGAAAAGGGACCAGGCCCAAGAGATCTCCCAGTTCAGGGTAACCGACCAGGCCAGCGGACAGGACCTGCTGAAAGAATTTTCTGTTGACAGATGGGTCGATTTAGATTAAAATTACCCTTTGATTTTCCATTCTTGAACCATAAGCAGTTTATAGCCTTAGAAAATATTTAGCCGGGATGGTGGAATTGGCAGACACGTACGTTTGAGGGGCGTATGGCCCTAGGCCATGTGGGTTCAACTCCCACTCCCGGCACCATCATAATCCTTCCCGAGACCTACCCAATCGGCGCCAGGCAGACAACCTAAACAGAGCAGGAGAGAGATGCCATTCGTCAAGGAAATCCTGGACCGCCACTGCCTCAACCAATTTCTTAAGCTGGCTCTGAAAGCCTATAATGAGGGCAACTACCAGCAGACCATTGAGTCTCTGGAGATGGTGCGCCAGCATCAGCAGACCGACGGTCAGCAATGCAGCGAGGTGGTGACCTTCTACCTGATCGAGGCCCGGGTGGCTATGGCCAAGCAGTACTGGAAGCAGGGCAACGCCAGCCTGGCCATCGAGGAATACCGGCAGGCCCTGGCCCTGGCCCCCCGCTATGCTGACCTGCACCTGGCCCTGGGGCGAATCCATGCCGCCCGCCATGAATACCAAACGGCCGAGGACTGTTTCAAGTCAGCCCTGAACATCAACCCCAACTACATAGAAGCCCTGCTGGCTCTGGCCTTTTTGGAGTCGGAGCGGGGCAACTTCCCCAAGGCGGTGGAGCACTTCAAGACCATCTCCACCAAGACCAGCTATTACAAGCAGGACCTCTTCGACAAGGCTTTGGCCGCGGCCGAGAAGGGAGAACCCCAGCGGGCGGTCAAGGACTTTACCGCCGCCTTCAAGACCGCTCCGGACCGGGCCGAGGTGCTATGCGCCCTGGGACAGGATGCCCTGCGGGACGGAAACTGCCAGGAGGCCGCCCGGTACTTCCTGCAGGCCAAGAAGCTAAAACCTCGCTACGCCGATATCTACAATCTGCTGGGGGTGTGCTACACCCGCGGCGGGGAATGGCGCAAGGCGGCCCGCAGCCTGGGGCGGGCGGTGAAGCTGGCCCCCCACTACACCCGGGCCTGGCTTAACCTGGCCATGGCCCAGGAGCAGCTGGGCTGCCCGGATAAAGCCCTACGCTCGTGCCGCCGGGTGGTCAAGCTGGAGCCCAACAACAGTCTGGCAATCGAGACCATCAACCGGCTGGCCCGGAGCAAAAAAGACAATAAGCCGGGGAAGAACTGACATGGCCATCAGCAGAGACTACTACTCCATATTGGGGGTGGACCGGCTGTGCAGCGAGAACGACATCAAGCAGGCCTACCGCAAGCTGGCCATGCAGCACCATCCCGACCGGAATCCCGGCCAATCAAAGGACGGCCTGACCAACAACGCCTTCCAGGAGATCAACGAGGCCTACCATACCCTGATCAACAAGGACAAGCGGGCGGCCTACAACAAGCTGTTGGCCGAGAAGGCCTCCGGCTCGCAGGCCAACACCGTCCAGGACAACCAGGCCGACATGGCCTACCGCCACGGGGTGGAGGCCTACAAGGCCAACCAGTTCAAGCGGGCGGTGGAATACTTCCGGGCGGCGGCCAAGCTCAACCCCAAGAAGGCCATCTATTTCGACCGGCTGGGAATCGCCATCATCAAGGCCGGCGGCCCCCTGGAGGAGGCCAAGATGCAGTGCGACAAGGCCATCCAGATGGAGATGTACAATGCCGAGCATTACCTGAGTCTGGGCATCATCTACCAGCTGGCCGGCATGCCCGACAAGGCCAAGCAGCAGTTCCGGGAGGCCCTCAAATGGGACCCCAATAACAGCCAGGCCAAACAGCGGCTGGCCCTGGTGGAAAAGGAGGGCCAGAAGGGCCTGTTCGGAAAGCTATTCAAGAAATAGCGCCCAGCCAGTTGGTAAAACAAATATTAGGAGCAAGTGCAATGAGCCAGGGATACGAGCAGAAGCTGAAGGACCTGGTGGATAACGTCCCCGGGGCGGTCTATGCCAGCCTGGCCGGGACCGATGGCATAGGGATATCCTGCCACCAGTCCGGTCTGGACCTGGACCCCGGCCTGGCCGATGCCGAGTTCGCCACCATGCTCTCGGCCTCCCGGCGGGCGGCCGAGAACCTGGCCCTGGGCCAGGTGACCGAGCAGATGGTGGTCACCGAGCAGCTGACCCTGGTGGTCAGGATGGCCGGGCCCGATTTCTGCCTGAGCCTGGGGGTGAAATCCGGCAACCTGGGAATGGCCCGCCTGCTGATGAGGAGGGCCTGCGAGGAATTCAAGAACCTATTATATTAGACGGGAGCAGACAGTGTCGTCCGATACCCACCGCCAAGCTCCGGATCAGGCCCGGGAGATAATCGGGATTCTGGCCAAGAGGGAAGAGGACCTGGAGAGGAGAAATGAGGAAGCCAAAGCCGAGGCCGAGGCCATCATGGAGCAGGCCCGGGCCGAGGCTTCTTCCATATTGGCCCGGGCCCGGGAGGACCTGGACCGCCTTAAGGCCGAGCAGCGGGAGGATCTGGCCAAAAAGGCCAGGCAGACCATGGAACGAAAGATGGACGAGGCCAGGGAACAGGCCAAGCTCTTGGAGCAAAAGGCCGAGGCCCGGCGGAAGCAGGCTGTGGAGCTGATAGTAAAACAGGTATTGCCGGAGAGCTGACCGATGATCGTGCCCATGAGCCGGGTGCTGATAGTGGGGCCCAGGGAACTGAGCGCTCCGGTGATACATTCCCTGCACCGGATGGGCCGGCTCCACCTCTCTCCCATCAAGCCGGAGGGTCCGACCCGGCTGCCGGAACTGGGGGAGGAGGAGTCCGGGCGCAAGCAACTCTTGGAACGGTTGCTGCAGGAGCTGGAGGGCCTGCTGTTGGTGCTGGATTACCACGGGCGTCCGGGGGAGGCCTCGGCCCCGGACTGGGATGGACTGTTGACCGATTTGGTGGTGCGGCGGGCCGATGTCAACCGTCTGCTAAAGGACAAGCTGGACCGCAGCGATGAGCTGGCGCTGCTGGAGAGCTACCGGGAGGCTTTCGAGGCCCTGGCCCCGCTGATGTCCCGGCTGGAGAGGAGCCGGCGGATCAGGGCCTTCGGCTTCCTGGCCAGGGCCTCCGAGGCCCAGGCTCTGGATGCCCTGCATAAGGAGCTCAAGAAGCAGACCGGCGGGCGGATCGAGTTCTACAGTCAGCCTTTGGACGAGAAAAGAATCGCCTCGCTGGTCGCCTTCCATACCAGCGACTCCGAACGGGTGAGGAGCTTCTTCGCCAAGGCGGGGATCAGCGAGCTGAAGCTGCCGACGGCCATGGCCGGCCTGCCGATGGCCGAGGCGGTGGCCCGGCTTCGGGAGCAGAGCCGCCGGCTGCCGGGGGAGATCGAAGAACTGGGAAACCGGTTGTCCAGGATCTCGCAGGAGGAGGGCCCCCGGCTGGCCGCCTGGCGGCTGATGGCCCTCGACGAATTGAATAGGATCCGAACCCGGGAGGAGCTGCCGGAGGGCCGCTTCACCTTCTATCTGCAGGGGTATCTGCCAGCCGAGGACCTGCCCGGCTTGGGGCAGGTATTACAAAGCGACTTCGGCGACCGGGTCAGGGTTCAGGAGCTGGAGATCGGCCACCACGATTCGGCCCAAACCCCGGTGGCGCTGAAGAATAATCCGCTGGTAAAGCCGTTCGAGCTGTTGCTGGCCATCTTTACCCCGCCCCAGTATGGCTCCATAGATCCCACCCCCTTTATCGCCATATTCTTTCCCATATACTTCGGTTTTATCATCGGCGATGTGGGTTACGGGGCGGTGATGCTGATCATCAGCGCCCTGCTGTACCACAAGTTCCGGCAGCGGGATCTGGGGCGCTCCCTGGCCACCATCTTTATCATCTGCTCGGCTTGGACCATCGGCTTCGGACTGGTGTATGGCGAGTTGTTCGGGGAGGTGGGGGAGCACCTGCATATAATCAAGCCGATGGCCGAGAGCCTTAACCGGATGAAAAAGGAATCGGTGTTCCTGCTGTTGGGGCTTTCCCTAGTCTTCGGGCTGGTTCAGGTATTCACTGGGTTCGTCATTGCCCTGATCAACGGCATCCGCCATCGCGACAGCCACCACATTCTGGAACCGATTGCCTTCATGGCCGGTCTATTGAGCCTGTTCACCCTGATCGCCTGCTTCACCGGACTGCTGCCCAAGGCCCTGCTGGTACCGGCTATAGCGGTATTCGCCGCCAGCGCCGGGACCATGGCCTACTTGGTGGGGGTGGCCGGCCCCATCGAAATCTTCGGGGCGGTGGGCAACATCCTGTCCTATGCCCGTCTGTTCGCCATCGGGCTGTCGGCGGTCTACCTGGCTTTCGCCGCCAACCAGCTGGGGGCCTTGATCGGAATCTCCGGCAAGCCCTGGACCGTGGTGCTGGGGGTGGTCTTGGCCGCCCTGCTGTTCCATCCGTTGTTCTTTGCCATCGGGCTGATCAGCCCCCTGGTTCAGCCGGCCCGTCTCCAGTTCGTGGAGTTTTTCACCAAGTTCAAGTATTTCGATCATCCCGGAAAACCATACAAACCATTCAAAACCATAGGAGGGAAGTAAATGAAGAAGATCCTGGCAATCGTCCTGTTGCTGACCGTGATCCTGCCACTGTCCTCGGTAGCCCTGGCCTCCGAGGCCGCCCCGGCCGAGGCGGGGACCACCGCTCCCGCCCCCAAGGACAACCTGTTGACCCTCTACAAGGCCCTGGGGGCCGCCCTGGCCATCGGCTTTGCCGCCTTCGCCACCGCCCTGGCCCAGAGCAAGATAGGTTCGGCCGCCTCAGGCGCCCTGGCCGAGAAGCCCGAGGTGGGCGGAACCATGATCGTGCTGGAGGCTTTGCCCGAGACAATCATCATCCTGGGATTTGTGATTGCCCTGCTGATCATCGTGATGCTGTAATCATGGCCCCCTTCCTCCCGTCGGGGAGGAAGGGGAGCCCTTTGGGGCTTTTTCCCGCCAGGGGCGGAACGATTTCGAGAGCAATGAAAATCTATAATATATAGCCGAGCATGAATTCAGAACTGATCAAGCTGATAGAGCAGGAGGCCGAGGCTGAGCGCCTGAAGATCCTGGAGGCCGCCCGGGCCCGGGCCACGGAGATGGTGGAGCAGGCCAGGGCCCAGGCCGGGGAGTTGGAGGAGAAACACCGGGCCCAGAGTCTGGCCCATCGGCGGGCCGAGGAGGCCCGGGCAGATCGGAAGAGCACACGTCTGAACTCCAGTCACCGAATACGATC
>CALGNM010000033.1 GCA_937958665.1 uncultured bacterium
CCACCGAGATCTACACTCTTTCCCTACACGACGCTCTTCCGATCTAGAGCGAGGAACGTTTCCGGAAGGTGGTGGCCTCCATCAGCGACCATATCTACATGACCAGCTACCAGCCGGACGGGGCCCCGGTCAATCTTTACCTGTCGCCCAACATCGAAAAACTGACCGGCTATCCCCATAAAACCTTTCTGGACGACTGGAACTTCTGGGCCGATAGCCTGATCGTGCCGGAGGACCTGCCGGCGGCCCGGGCCCAGGTGGATAGTTTCCGCAAGGGGCTGGACAGCCAAACCGAGTACCGGATCCGGCGGTCGGATGGGAGGGCGGTCTGGGTCCGGGACAGCGGCCGGGTGGAGCGGCAGGGGGACAGCCTGACCGTGTTCGGGGTGGTCAGCGACATCTCGGCCAACAAATACCAGGAGGAGATCAGGGAGTCGCTGTTGCAGGAGTTGCAGAAGGCCAACCAGGAGCTGACCGAGTTCGCCTACATCGTCTCCCACGACCTCAAGGCCCCCTTGAGAGCCATCTCTTCTTTGGCCCAGTGGATTGGGGAGGATTACCGGGCGGCCCTAGATGAGGAGGGCCGCCAGAAGATAGGCCTGCTGCTGGGGCGCACCAAGCGGATGCACAACTTGATTGAGGGGGTGCTGGCTTATTCCCGGCTGGGCCGGATGAAACCCACCCTCTGTCCGGTGGACTGCCAGGAGGAGGTCAAGCAGGTCATCGATCTGTTGGCTCCACCACAGGGGATTCGGGTCGAGGTGAGGGGGGAACTGCCGGAGATCGTCTACGACCGGGTTCACTTCGTCCAGGTGATGCAGAACCTGATCGGCAACGCCGTCAAGTACCATAATCGTCCCAATGGTCTGGTGGAGATATCCTGCCGCGAGGGGGCTGGCGAGTGGGAGTTCTGCGTGGCCGACGACGGACCGGGGATCGATCCCCAGCACCACGACAGGATCTTCAAGATATTCCAGAGCCTCCAGGCCCGGGACGAGGTCGAGTCCACCGGGATCGGTCTGACCATCGTCAAGAAGATAGTGGAGCAGTATGGCGGTAAAATCCGATTGGATTCGGAGCCGGGCCGGGGCAGCCGCTTCAGCTTCACCGTTCCCCGGGGGCTTAAGGCCGAAGACGTGGAATGCCGTAAACATATGAACGGATGAACGGAGGACATTCATGAGGAACAATATTCCGGTGCTGCTGGTGGACGACGACCAGGTGGACATTATGACCGTCCAGCGGGCCTTCAAGGTCAACAACATCATCAATCCTCTCTACGTGGTGCACAACGGACAGGAGGCCCTGGACTACCTGAACCACCGGGGGAAATACTCCTCGGTTGAAGAGTACCCGGATCCCGGGATCATCCTGCTGGACCTGAACATGCCGGTGATGAACGGCATCGAGTTCCTGAAGGTGGTCAAGCAGGACCAGCGGCTAAAGAAGACCCCGGTGATAGTGCTGACCACCTCCCGGGAGGAGAACGACCGGGTGGACAGCTTCAACCTGAGCGTGGCCGGCTACATCATCAAGCCGGTGGAGTTCGAGAAATTCGTCGAGGCGGTCAGGGTCCTCAACGTCTACTGGACACTGAGCGAACTGCCCTGAGCCGGAAAGGACTTATGGAACAGGACAAGCTGCGGATACTGCTGCTGGATGACGACCAGGTGGACCGGATGGCCATCCAGCGTTACACCGAAAAGGAGGGCCTGCCCTACCAGATCGAAATGGCCGACTCGATCGCCGAGGCCACCCGGCTGCTGGCCACCCGGAAATACGATCTGGCCCTGCTGGACTACCTGCTGCCGGACGGCCGGGGGCTGGACCTGCTGAAAACCATCCGGGACGTGCCGGTGATCTTCGTCACCGGCAGCGGAGACGAGAACATCGCGGTCCAGGCCCTGCGGGGCGGGGCCTACGACTACCTGATCAAGGACCCGGAGCGGAATTACCTGATCGTCCTGCCGGCCACCATCAACAACGTGATGGAGCGCAAGCGGGCCGAGGAGGCCCTGCGGGATAGCGAGGTCAAGCACCGGGTGCTGCTGAACAGCATCAAGACCCCCATCCTGGCGGTGCGGGAGGACATGACCATCTTCTACTGCAACGACACCTACGCCGAGTTCGTCAGGTTGCCGGTGGAGCAAATAGAGGGCCGCCGGCTGACCGAGGTCTTTCCCAAGGTGGAGGGATCCGAGACCCACCAGGCCTACCGGCAGGTGCTGGAGACCGGGCAGACCCTGGTGGTGGAGGGGCGCTACGAGGACCGCTACCTGCGATCCAGCATCTACCGCACCCCCTGGGGGATCCTGGCGGTGGCCGAAGACATCACCGAGCGGGTGCTGGCCCAGCAGGCCCTGGTGAGGGCCAATGAGGAGCTGGAGAGCCGGGTGGCCGAGCGGACCTCGGAGCTGGCCCGGGCCAACCAGGAACTGCAACGCAGCTATGCCGACACCATCATGGCCATCACCGCCGCCATGGACGCCAAGGATTCCTACACCCGGGGCCACTCGGAGCGGGTGCGGGACATCGCCACTGGGCTGGGGCGGAGGATGGGGTTGGGCGAGGATTCCCTCAAGAGGCTGTCCTATGCCGCTCTGCTGCACGACATCGGCAAGATCGGGATCAGCGACATACTGCTGACCAAGCCCGGTCCGCTCAGCCCCGAGGAATACCTGGAGGTCAAGCTGCACCCGGTGATCGGCAGCCGGATACTGGCCGAGGTGGAGATGCTAAAGGAGGTGGCCTCCATCGTAGCCTCCCACCACGAGAACTACGACGGCAGCGGATATCCCTCGGGGCTCAAGGGGGACCAGATCCCGGTGGAGGCCCGGATCATCGGGGTGGCCGACACCTACGAGTCCATGGTCTCGGACCGGCCCTACCGCAAGGCCTACGGCAGGGAGGAGGTGGCTAGAAGGCTGGACGAGGCCTCCGGCACCCAGTTGGACCCGGTCATCGTGAAGATTCTAAAGGAGATGATCTGATGGCTGACATGCAACAACAGCCCACCGTATCCCCTTTTCAGCATTTCCGGATATAATAAGGCAATGTTAATCAATGCATTAAAAGGAGCGGGCGACCGCTCCTTCTTCTTGCTCTTTTGTCCTTGATTTTAACATTCATAGGTGCTAAAATTACAAATTGCGAGCTTAATCAAATAAATAATACATCCGAGGTGCCGTTATGAAGTATCTCAAGACCAACCCCGCTCAGTGCAAAGGCGTCCGGGCCTGCGAGAAGATCTGCGCCCGCACCTTCTTCAAGACCGAGGACCCGGAGAAGTCGGCCATCCGGGTAATACAGGCCGAAGGGGGATTCGAGATCAACGTCTGCAACCAGTGCGGTGAGTGCATCGAGGTCTGTCCGGTGGAGGCCATCTACCGCAACCAGCAGGGGGTGGTGATGATCAACAAGTCCAAGTGCGTGGGGTGCTACATCTGCGTGGGATACTGCCCCACCCTGTCCATGAAGACCCACCCTGACCTGCGGGAGCCCTTCAAATGCGTGGCCTGCGGGGCTTGCGTCAAGGCCTGCCCGGAAAAGGCCCTGGAAATAGCAGAAAAGTAAGGAGAAGAAGATGACCTACAACCGCAATTTCGAATACACCCGCTACCTGGACAATGTCGAGGAAATGAAAAAAGCCCACCAGGTGCTGGCCGAATACAAATTCACCCCCAGCCATCCGGAGAAGGGCTATTGCAACCGCCTGCTGCACATCGACCTGTCGGCCCGGAAGATCTCGGAGCGGAAGATAGACCAGAAGACCAAGGACATCTTCACCGGGGGGCGGGGCTTCGGGCTCAAATACCTGTGGGAGGCCATCAAACCCAACACCAGGTGGAGCGACCCGGAGAACGCCATCATCATCTCGCCCGGCCCCATCGGCGGAATCACCCAGTATCCGGGCTCCGGAAAGTCTTTGGTGGTCTCGTTGTCCCCGGTCACCAACATTCCCATCGACTCCAACGTGGGCGGCTATTTCGGCCCCCTGATGAAATTCTCCGGTTTCGACGCCCTGATGGTGCAGGGCAAATCGAAAGACGACGTGATCGTGGTGCTGGACGGGGTGGCCGGGCGGGTTACCATCGAACGGGCCCCCCTGGAGGCGGTGGATTCCCACGTGGCCGCCGAGCAGTTCACCCATGAGTACGCCGAAAATCAGGAAGATCGGCGAAACGTCTCGGTGGTCTCGGCCGGCAAGGCTGCGGAGCACGCCCTGATCGGCTGCCTCAACTTCTCCTATTACGACGTCCGGCGCCAGGCCTGCCGGCTGAAGCAGGCCGGGCGGGGGGGCATCGGCACCGTCTTCCGCAACAAGAAGATCAAGGCCCTGATCGTCCACGGACCCAAGGTCAAGGGCGACTCCAACCATCCGGTGGACCCCGGACGGGTGGCCCAGGCCGGCATCCGGCTCCACAAGGAAATGCACGACTACGACAACAAGATGTGCACCATGCGCAAAGTGGGGACCACCAACATCGTCGATGTGATGGACGCCTACGACCTGCTGCCCACCAAGAACTTCCAGTACGGCAGCCACCCCGAGACCCCCAAGATCGGCAAGAAAGTATGGGAGGAATACTTCACCCAGGGCGTGCCGGACGGCTGCTGGTACGGTTGCTCCATGTCCTGCGCCCACGGGGTGGATGGCTACGTACTCAAGACCGGCCCCTACAAGGGCCACAAGGTCATCGTGGACGGGCCGGAGTACGAAAACGCCGCCGGGCTGGGATCCAACTGCGGCATCTTCGATCCCGACTGGATAGTGGAGTGCAACTTCTATTGCGATACCTACGGCATCGACACCATATCCTACGGCACCCTGTGCGCCTTCGTGATGGAATGCTACGACCGGGGCATCCTCAACCAGGAGCGCACCGGTGGGTTGGACCTTTCCTGGGGCAACGGCCAGGCCCAGCTGGAGATGCTGCACCAGATGGCCCGGGGGGAGGGCTTCGGGGCCCAGTACGCCGGGCAGGGGGTGGCCCGGATGAAGCTGATGTTCGCCCAGAACGGTTGGGGCGATCCCCAGTTCCTCAACGATATCGCCTGCGAGGGCAAGGGCCTGGAACAGTCGGAATACATGTCCAAGGAGTCGCTGGCCCAGCAGGGCGGCTATTACCTGACCAACAAGGGGCCCCAGCACGATGAGGCCTGGCTGATCTTCATGGACATGGTCAACAACCAGATCCCCACCTTCGAGAACAAGGCCGAGGCCCTTTACTACTTCCCGATGTTCCGCACCTGGTTCGGCCTGAACGGGTTGTGCAAGCTGCCCTGGAACGACATCGAGCCGGGCGACAACCGCTCCAAGTATCCGCCCACCGAGGCGGCCAAGGTGCCGGAGCACGTCCAGAACTACGTGGACATCTTCTCGGGGGTCACCGGCAGGGAGATCACCAAGGAGGAGCTGATCCGAATGTCCGAGCGGGTCTACCAGTTCCAGCGGGTGTTCGACCTGCGGATGGGCAAGGGGACCCGCAAGTTCGACCTGCCTCCCTACCGGGCCATGGGGCCGGTGACCAAGGAGGAATACGAATCCCGCCAGGAGCGCTACGACAAGCAACTCAAGGAGTGGATGGACATCGACCCGGCTACCAGGTCTATTGAAGAGAAGATCGCCCTGCACCGCAAGTACCGCACCGAGCGCTATCAGAAGCTGGTGGATGCGGTCTATAAGCGCCGGGGTTGGACCTCCAACGGCATTCCCACCCTGGAGACCCTGAGGCGCAACGGCATCGATTTCCCCGAGGTGGTGGCCACGGTTCTGCCGCATCTGTCCGAGGGCGAGGCCCGGGAGGCCCGGGCCGCCTATTCGACAGGCGGATCGGACCGGCCCAAGGTCGGCAAACCCAAGGCCTCTCCCAATAAACCGAAGGCCAAGGCCGTCAAGAAAAAAACTTCCGCCCGAAAACCAGCCGGCAAGGTGAAGACCAAGAAGAAGGTTGCCGCGACAAAAACAGCATCCAGAACCATAAAAACAGCCAAGCGGACCAAGGCGAACACCCCGAGAAAGCCGGCTCCCCGAAAAATCAGCAAATCGGTAAAAGTCAAGCCTAGCAGCCGGAAGCCCTCCCACAAAAAACCGGGCCGTAAAGGGCCGGCCAGGCGGACAGAAACGAAGCGGGCCGGGAAACGGTCTTCCGCCAAGACCTCCAGAAAGGTTGCCCGGAAAGTCGTCGGCAGAAGGTAAGACGGCATTTGACCCCGACCCCAGAGCGGCTTCCAAGATTTCATGACACTATTTATTCGATGCGGTTATTAATCCAAAGGGTTTCGTCCGCTTCGGTATCGGTTGAGGGGCGGACGGTGGGGAAAATCGGCCAGGGTCTGGTAATCCTGGCCGGATTTTCACATCGGGACGGGCGGGAGCAGGTAGACCAACTGGCCGAGAAGGCGGTCAACTTGAGGATTTTCGAGGACGGGAAGGGCAAGATGAACCTCTCACTGTCCGAGGCCGGCGGGGGAATCCTGCTGATTTCGCAGTTCACCCTTTATGCCGACTGCCGGCGGGGGCGCCGCCCATCGTTTACTGAGGCCGCCCGGCCCGACCAGGCTGGGGAGATTTACCACCAGCTGATCGAGAAGTTCCGGGGCTATGGGATAGATGTCCAAACCGGGATTTTCGGGGCCAGGATGTCGGTGGAGATCCACAATGACGGCCCGGTGACGATGATGCTGGATTCGGAGGAAGGAGTCGCCCCCCATGGCCACCGGTAGCCAGACCGCCGGGGCCGGCCGCCCGGTCAGCCCCGAGAAGGTGGTCAGCCTGCTGGTCGACAGCGCTTTGGTGGCCAAGCTGATGGCCGATTATCCGGATGCTGAGAAAAGGCTGGACCGGGCCATAGAGCTTTCGCTCGCCTGGGGCCATGATTTCCACCGGGCCCTATCCGAGAAGGCCGCCCTTTATTATCTTTGGGGGCAAATTTGACCGAGGGCTGCAGATAGCTCATGAGGTGATTGAAGCCGGGGGAGGGAAAAACAGCGAGAGCTTGGCCAGCGCCCATAACACCAGCGGAAACATCCACCTTCGCTTATGCGAATTCGATCTGGCGGAGGATCATTTCAAGCAGGCGCTGGAGCATTACCGGCAGATGGGGATGGAGATTTCCATCGGGACCGTCATTAACAACCTGGCCAACATCTACAACATTCGGGGGGATTACAGCCGGGCCCGGGATCTTTACCTGAATGCCCTGGAGAAGTTCGAGGCCCAGAACGACATCTTTAGATCGGAAGAGCGTCGTGTAGGGAAAGAGTGTAGATCTGGGTGGTCG
>CALGNM010000034.1 GCA_937958665.1 uncultured bacterium
TCGTATTCGGTGACTGGAGTTCAGACGTGTGCTCTTCCGATCTATGTCGCTGGCGGCGATCTGGAGGTAGCGGAAGTCAACGTCGGTGATGTTGGCGTTGGTCACCGTCACCCCGGAGTCCTGGGGATTCTTCAGTATATAGTAGTTGCTGGAATTGACAAATATCTTCTCCGGGGTCACCACATATGCGCCATTTTCAGCCACAAAACTGTATTCGCCGGTGGCAGTTGAGGTCTGCAGGGCGCCGGTATTCAGGAAGACCTTCCCCCCCTCGATGCCGGTGCTGGTGCCATCCACCACCAGCTTGCCGCTGATGGTGTACTTGGCGGTGGTGTTTGGCACGTTGGCTAGGTTGGTGGTGGTGGACACCGTCAACCGGCGATAGTTGTTACCATCGACCGGGGAGCGGCTCTCGGTGGTCACCGTGATGGTGATCATCTCTATGCTGGCCAGAATTGAAGCGTTCGGATTGCCGAACAGCCGTTCGTTGCCAGTCAGCTGGCCGTCGCCGTTGGTGTCACCGTGCAGGACCAAGGTTCCCGAGGAATTTCTCCACCAATACTGGAACATGGGAATCACCGTGGTATCGGTGGCGCCGGCCGGCCCCCGCACCAAGGCGATGTTCAGATTGCGGGTGGGATAGACATTATTGGTGTTGTCGTTCATCTGCCCGTAGGTCTGGCGGATCAGAACCACATCGAAGGGGTTCACGGTCTTGGTTTCGAAAACGTCATCCCCCCGGTCGGCCACAGCGTAAGTCCCGCTATTGTCGGAGTCAAAAGTATAGCGGTAAGTTTCGGCCCCGGTCCCATAGCTCAGCATCACCCCGTAGTTGGGGCAGGCCGGTGACACCCCGGGATCATAATCGCGGGGCTGCCAGCGACCCAGGCTGTCGGGAAAGGGATTTAGATTGGCATTGAAGATGATCTCGAAGGGTGTGGCGTAGGCGATGATAGGCTGGTCGCTCTCCATGGGAATCCCGTATCCGGCGCTCCTGATGTCCCGCAACAGCATTTCCAGGGCGGCCCCGCCCTGCTGCTGGGCCTCGATGATCTGCTCGTTCTTGCGCTTGGCCTTGTCGCTGTTAATCAGTACCATCACCACCCCCGCCATGATCACCCCCAGGACGGTAACGGCCACCATCAGCTCTATCAGGGAAAATCCTTTCCGGTTCATCTGGCACCTCATCATGATTGTGTGATTTTACGGCTTGTAAAGATATGTTACTATGCCCACGCTGTCAAAGGCCCCGGGGGCTGTCTCCCAGGTGACTGCTATCTGGGCCCGCTTGATCCGGCTCATTGGGGTGTTATCTGTGATGACCCAGGTACGATTAAACACTTCAACTGTTTCGCTATGGGTGCCGGCGGTCAGGTCGGTATGGGTTTTGTTCAGCCGTTCCAACTCCTCGGCCTTGGCCTGGGCCAGGCTGGTGGCCTTGGAGATAAGGCGCGATTGGGTGGTGTATCCCAAGCCCCGTGGAAAAAGCTGGGCAATGCCTAACAAAGTGATGGCCAATATGGTGATAGCCACCATCAGTTCGATGACGCTGAATCCCTTCTGTCTCATGTCACTATCCTTAATGCGGTATTAAAATATGCTGCCGGACTGCATGACCATAATGGTGTCCGACCGACCCAACCCATTGCGCACCACCAATGGTGTGATTGCGCTGTTGTTCACCATGCCGGTCGGATTGAACCCGATGCTGAAGGCGGTGGATGGGAAAGATATAGTTTTGGGCAGGCTGACCGTCTTGACTACATTGTCCCCACTCTCAAAGGTACCATTTCTGGGGCTGCTGTTATCAATAAAAAGCCGATACTGGGTGGCATTCATTACCGAAAGCCCATAATGAAGATCCCGCGACATGGACATCTGCCTGATCATGTTGAGGTCTCCCACTAACTGGGATCGGGCATCCTTAAGCCGACGGGTTGGCAGGCTTCTGACAATGTTTGGCACAGCCACCGCAGACATGATGCCCACGATGACAATAACCACCATCAGCTCGATTAAGGTGAAACCGTTGCGTTTCAGATCGGAATAGCGTCGTGTAGGGCAAGA
>CALGNM010000035.1 GCA_937958665.1 uncultured bacterium
GATCGTATTCGGTGACTGGAGTTCAGACGTGTGCTCTTCCGATCTTGGCCGGGTCCACCAGCCCGGCCTCCAGCGCGGCAGCGGCGGTGAACACCTTGAAGGTCGAGCCGGGGGGATAGGTACTGCGGATGGCCCGGTCCCACAGGGGATAGCTGGGATCGTTTACCAGCCGGTTCCAATCGCCGGAGCTGATGCCAGCAGAGAACTGGTCGGGGTTGAAGTTGGGGCTGCTGGCCAAAGCCAGCACCCGACCATTGCGGGGATCGATGGCCACCGCCGCCCCCTGGCGCCCCCCAGAGAACAGCTCTTCGGCCAGTTGCTGCAGCTTCCAGTCTATGGTCAGGTAGAGATTGACCCCCGGTTCCGGCTCCACCCGAGCCAGATCCGGAAGGTTGCCCTGTTCCCGTCCCTTGGCATCAACTTCGATGAATTCGCAGCCATCAACGCCTCTCAGCAGACCCTCGTACTGCTTCTCCAGCCCGCTTTTGCCTATAAAATCGCCCAGCCGGTACCCCTGATCCTTGAGCCTTTCGTATTCTTTCGAGTTGACCTCCGAGGTATAGCCCACCAAATGGCTGGCCTGAATTCCAAAAGGAGCCCGGCGGCGCGACTGGGTCTGGATCCGCAGGCCGCCCAATTGGTCAGCGTGCTCCTCCACCAGCGCCACCTGCTCCGGGGTCAGGTTGCGGAGCATCACCACCGGATCTCGGGGATAGCTGCGACGCTGGTTGATGATTCCGCGCTTGACCGCCGTGCTGTCCAGCCCCAGCAGAACCGAGGCCTTTACCACTGCCGGGCCCCAGTCCTTGGCCGCCATCAGGACCAGGTCGAAGGCCGGGCGGCTCTCGGCTATAATGACGCTGTCCCGGGTGAAGATCAGTCCGCGGGCAGCGGGAATGTCCACCCGGCGCACCCGGTTCTGCCGGGCATAGTTCCGGTATTTAGCCCCCTGAAATATCTGAAGCTGGGCCGTCCTCAGCAACAAGATAATCAGAGCAGCCCCCCACAGTACCGCCATGATGGCGGCCCGACT
This sequence comes from uncultured bacterium, assembly GCA_937958665.1. Taxonomy (GTDB): domain Bacteria; phylum Edwardsbacteria; class AC1; order AC1; family EtOH8; genus CALGNM01. The sequence goes on from CALGNM010000035.1 coordinate 1,034, forward strand.
GCTGTGTTTAGAGCGCTGGGGCATTTCTGTTCCGCCCCCTGGCGTAGATCCATCTCTCTAGGGCCGGCAGGACGAAGACAGCCACTATGGAGGTAAGCCCGGCGCTGCCCAGGGCAAACCGAGCCAGGTACCAGGGATAGAGGGACAGCTTACCACCCTCCCGGCCGAAAAAGACCAGAGTCATATGGATCATCGTCAAAGAGGCTATCAAGACCGCCTGGCTGATAAGCTGCTCGCGATAGATCCGCTCCCGGACCAGACCGGCCAGGAAGCCGATGGCGGTGCCGGCCGCCGAATAGAGCCCGAAACTGGCAGGATGAAAACAATCGGCCAGGAAACCGGCCCACAGGCCGGTCCAGACTGCAGCCGGTGTTCCCTGCTTAAGTCCGGCCAAGGAAATGATTATCACCGCCAGGCTGGGAGTCAACCCCCAGAAGGTCATCAGATTGGCGGCAGTGCTTTGCAGATACACCGCCAGCCAGGAGGCCAGCGCTATCTTGAAGCCCCTGATCATGGCTGAGACTCCCCTATCGGATTTTCTCCCCCCTCCGAAGGCTGGCTGAGGCTTGTATCTCCGGGTGGGCGAATTATAAGACGGGGGCCGGACGTGTCCTTATCTTGAGCTTTGCCGCCAGACTATCCTTCGGGATCCCCATGGACTGAAGCTCCGGCCGGGGGGGATTGTCCCCCCCGACAATGATGAACAGGTGGCTTAGGCGGTTCAGGTCCAGGGAAGGATCAACCTGGATGTGCATGGTCAACTGCCGGGGGTCGGTGTAGACTGCGGATACCCGGCCCAGCATCAGCCCAGACGGGAATACCCCACCGTAGCCGGAGGTTAGCACGGTATCGCCGGGCTTTATATCCGACCGCAGAGGCACCCGGTCTAGTATGCAATTCATCGCCTGGTCGGTGCGGAAGATTCCCAAAACCCGGCTGCGGGGCAGAAAGGCGCTGACCCGGGAGTCCGGATCGAACACCGTCCTAATGCCAGCCCGACCCTGACCCGCGCCCTCAATCCTGCCCACCAGCCCCATCTCGCCGATAGTGACCAAGCCGTCATCTATAGCTAGGCTGTCATCGAAATTCACCAGCAGCCGTGGACAGCGAGTTCCTGGTTCCCGTCCTGCTACCCAGGCCGGCTGCAGCAGCCAGCGGCTGCGGCCCTTGAGGCCCAGCAGGCTCCTCAGTTGGTCATTGTCCCGGGCCGCTTGCTGCAGTTTAAATACCTCCTGTTGATATTCTACCAGTTTTTGGCGGAGTTCCTGGTTCTCTGCTCGGCTAAAGAACATTGACCGGATCTGGGCCGCCCCCAGTTCCAGCGGAGCGAAAACTATCCCCACCACCCCGCCGCCCAGAGATTGTTTGGTTTCGGATGGCAGCAAAGCCAGCACCAGGCAGGACAGCAGGGCGGCCGCCAGCACCGCGATATCATGTCTCTGCCAGATCTTTTTGCTGAAGGACAGCATCGGCTCTCTGTTCTCTTACGGTTGATATAAGGCTACGCTTGGACATCTAGTTCGGTTACTGGGCTTCGGGCAAAGGAGGAAATCACTCCCGGCGGCTATGCATCAGCACCTTGTCGAAGTCTTCAGGGTTCTCTAGCACCTTGCCGGCCCCCAGCACAATGCACTCCCGGGGGTTCTCGGCCACCCGGATGGGAAGATTGGTCTCCTCTCTGAGCAGGGCATCCAGCCCCCGCAGCAGGGAGCCGCCCCCGGTCATCACGATCCCGGCGTCCACGATGTCGGCGGCCAGCTCCGGCGGGGTTTGCTCCAGGGCCTTGCGAACCGCCAGCACGATCAGGTTGACCGGCTCCCGCAGGGCCTCCCGCACCTCCTCGCTGCGAAGCTTCACCGCCCGTGGTATGCCCGCCACCAGGTCCCGGCCTTTGACCTCCATCTCCCGGCTCTCCTCTACCGGGAAGGCCGAGCCGATCTGGATCTTGATATCCTCGGCCGACTGCTCGCCGATCAGCACGCTGTAGCTCTTGCGCAGATATTCTACAATGGCCTCGTCCATCTCGTCGCCGGCGGTTCGGATGGATGTGTTGCTGACTATGCCCGACAGGGCGATCACCGCGATCTCGGTGGTGCCGCCCCCGATATCGATCACCATGCTGCCGATGGCCGAATTGACCGGCAGCCCCACCCCGATGGCGGCGGCGATGGGCTCGGCGATCAGAAACACCTCCCGGGCTCCGGCGTGCTCGGCCGAGTCGCGAACCGCCCGCTTCTCCACCTCGGTGATGCCCGAAGGCACGCAGACAATCACCCGGGGCTTGACGATGGAGCGGCGCTTCTGGGCGTTCTTGATGAAGGCCCGCAGCATCTCCTCGCAGATCTCGAAGTCGGCGATCACCCCGTCTTTCATGGGTCGGACGGCGTTGATCCCGTCGGGGGTGCGGCCCAGCATCTGCTTGGCCTCGTCGCCCACCGCGATGGCCATCCCGGTCTTGACATCCATGGCCACCACCGAGGGCTGGTGCATAACGATGCCCTTGCCCTCCACATAGACCAAAGTGCTGGCGGTGCCCAGGTCCACCGCCATGTCGTGGGAGATCACCCCCGAGAAGATGTCCCGCAGGTTGGGTATTTTAAACATGGTCCCTCCGAAGGTTTATCATAATTTACGTATTTCAGGATGATCCTTGTCGTTCAGCTGCCGGTGCTCTGGTAGGCCCGGGTTCCCGCCCGCCATACCGCCAGGGCCGCCATCAGGGACACCGCTGCCACCGCCGGGGTCAGCCAGACATACAGCCGGTAGCTCTCCCTCCCCAGGATTAACATCGAGGGGAAAAAGGCGGTGAAGGCGTAGGGGATTATAAAGGTCAGCACCAGCCGCACCGTCCGGTTGTAGATAGTCACCGGATAGCGGGAGAACCCCTCCAGCATCAGCATCACCGACACCACGCTCCCCCGGTCGTTGAACCAGAAGGTCAGGCTGACCAGGATGGTGAAGATGGCCAGGTAGATGGCGCAGGCCGACAGCACCAGCCCAGCCAGGGACAGGTATTCGGCCGGCCCCAAGGCCAGGCCCAGCCGGGACAGGGCGTAGGACATCATCGACAGCCCCACTATGATGGTGGAGCTCTCCTCCCAGTAGATGCGTTCGGTAACCAGTTGGAAGAAGCTGTCCAGCGGCCTGAGCAGTATCCGGTCGAAGTTCCCCTCGATGATGTACTTGTCGCTCAGCTCCAGCAGGTTGGAGAAGAAGGTGAAGAACAGTCCCAGGCTCACCTGGGAGAAGCCGAAAATGAAGAAGATCTCCTCCCTGTGCCAGCCCATCAGGTGCGGCACCCGGACGAACAGGGAGAACACGAACAACACTCCGATCAGCTGCATCATCAGACCAGCCACGAAGCCGGACAGGAAGTCCTCCCGGTAGGCCAGGCGGGACTTGATGGAGTTGGACAGGTAGGCCCGCAGCAGGTTTATGTAAAAGATGAGTCGTTTGATAGCATGCCCCTTTTTCTGATTATCACCCGCCCTGTATCTCCAGTCGGCGGATGGCATAATGCCAAAGCACCTGGCCGGCCAGGTAGATGATTACGATCCACATGATCTGCAGCAGCACGCCCTGGTGCACCTTGGACAGCGGCTCCATCCCCAGGTAGATGCGCAGCGGGGCGTAGGCGATGTACTTGAACGGCAGCCAGAACAGGGCGTTCTGCACCCAATCCGGGAAAAAGGTGATGGGTATCATCACCCCGGAGAAGACCTCCACCAGCAGCTGCTTGAAGCGCAGCACCCCTTCGTTGTTGCGGGTGAAAAAGGCCACCAGGCCGGTCAGGTAGCTGATGCCGGCGTGCAGGAAGAAGCTTAAGATCACGCTCAGGGGGAACAGATATGGCCCCAGCTTGCCGCTGGGCAGGCTGACCGGGAAGATCAGAGAGGCCACCACGATGATGGGCAGGGTCATGAACAGGAACATGAAAACCGCCCGACCGAAGGCCCGGAAGTAGTGGTACAGCTGGAAATTGGTGGGCTTTAAAAGGTCCATGGCGATGGAGCCGTCCCGCACCGCGTCCCCGATCATCCGGTCGATCCGGTTGGCGAAGAAGGTCCGGGCCGACCAGCCAATCACCACGTAGGTCATCATCTGCTCCATGGTGAACCCGGCGATCTCCCGATGGCCGGAATAGACCGCCTTCCACAGGAAATAATTCAGAGCGATGATCAAGAGGTAGGAGACGAAGTTCATCAGCACCTGGAAGCGGTAGGCCAGGTAGGTCAGGTAGCCCATCCTCATGAAGGCCCAGTATTTGGCCAGCCGGCCCATCAGCCCGCCCGCTCCCGGCGGTAGACCTCCCGCACCACCTCCTCGATCCGGGGCTCCTCCAGCTCCAGATCCCGCACCTCCAGCCTGGACATCAGCAGTCCGATGATCTCCGGAGCGTTGGCCTGGCCGCGCCGGAAGGATATCTCCCAGCGGAAGGGGCCGCCGCCCTCCAGCTCCACCGGACAGCCTTCCAATGCCCGCTGCAACCCGGCCCGGTCAACCGGCAGGACGAAATCCACCACCAGGCGCCGGGCCCCCACCGCCTGCTCTTTGAGGGATTTGAGCTCCCCGTCGTAGATCAGCCTGCCCCGATCGATCATGATCACCCGGCGGCACAGCCGCTCGATGTCGCTCAGATCATGGGTAGTCAGGATGACGGTGGTGCCGTACTCCCGGTTTATCTCCCGGATGAAGTCCCGGACGCTGGCCTTGACCGCGATGTCCAGCCCGATGGTGGGCTCGTCCAGGAACAGCACCGGCGGATTATGCAGCAGGGAGGCCGCCAGGTCGCAGCGCATCCGCTGGCCCAGGGACAGCTTGCGGACCGGGATGTTCAGCAGGTCGCCCAAGCCCAGCACCTCCTCGAACTTCTTCAACCGGGCCTCGAAGTCGGCCTTGGGCACCTCGTAGATCCTCTGCAGCAACCGCAGGGCCTCGATCACCGCGATGTCCCACCACAGCTGGGTGCGCTGGCCGAACACCACCCCGATCTGCTTGACGTGCTGGTACCTCTGGCGGTGCGGAACCAGGCCCCGGACGGCCACCCGCCCCGAGGTGGGCACCAGGATGCCGGTCAGCATCTTGATGGTGGTGGACTTGCCGGCCCCGTTGGCCCCGATGTAGCCCACCATCTCCCCCGGCTCGATGGCAAAGCTCACCCCGTCCACCGCCCGGACCGTCTCGTACTTCCGGTTGACCAGGTCCTTGAAGGATCCCCACAGGCCGCTCCGGCGGCGGAAGGTCCTGAAATGTTTGGCCAGATTGGCCGCTTCTATTATCGGCATCTGTCAACTTATGAATTGCTGTTTTAAACCGGGCCAACCGCCTTCCCGGGCTAACGGTCAAGCATTATGGGTTAATCGCCACTCCCTCCAGGGGACAGCCCTGGCAGTCGGGCTTCTTGCGGCACCGCTCCTTGGCCAGGCGGACGATCAAAGCATGATATTCGTTGAACAACCCGGCATCCTTCGGCAGGTTTGTTTCAAAGAGCCTCTGCCAGCCGGCATAATCGGAGTCTTTTATCCTTACCCCGTGACGGCCGAAGATCCGCCGGGTGTAGGCATCGATTACAAAGACCGGCTGGTTGCAGGCGTATAGCAATATTGAATCGGCCGTCTCCGGGCCCAGACCTTTGATGGCCAGTAGTTCGTTCCGCAGAACGGATGTTTCGGTCCAGGACATCCTCTTAATGTCGCAGCCGTACCTTTTTATGATGAACCCGCTGAGGCCCTTTAAATACGCGGCCTTCTGGTTGTAGAAGCCCGATGGCCTGATGGCCGCCATCAATTTCTTTTTGTCAACGGAAGCGATCCTCTGCGGGGCCAGCAGTTTTTCTTTTTTCAGATCGGCGATGGCCAGGGAAACATTGTTCCAGTTGGTGTTCTGGGTCAGCACCGCACCGACCATCACTTCGAACGGGCTGTCCGCCGGCCACCAATCCTGCGGACCAAATTCGTTTAAAAGGATTTTGAATATTTTTAATAGATTTTTGCTTT
>CALGNM010000036.1 GCA_937958665.1 uncultured bacterium
GATCGTATTCGGTGACTGGAGTTCAGACGTGTGCTCTTCCGATCTGGGGCTTCGCTGAGCCTGGCCGACCTGCTGACGCTCAATGCCACCTACAGCCGGACCGACGCCCACTGGTACGGGGTCAACGCCACCGGTACCGGGCCGGGGGTCAGGACGGTCGGCTACGGGTTGTCCGGGAGCCTCAGCGCCCATAAAATCTACCTGGAGCGGCTGGGGCTGTCACTGCCGGTGGGCTTCCGTTACAATGAATCAAAATCGTACAGTGAATTTGGGGCCGAAGACATCAGGCTCAGCGAGCAGGAGAGCCGGGACTCCATGTCGCTGGTTCAGGGGGCTGGGATCGACCTGGCGCTGACCAAGAGCCTGACCCGTTGGTGGCTGACCAACCTGACGGTAGACCGGCTGACGCCCCGCCTGTCATGGAGCCGCAGCTTCTCCGATAGCCGGACCGCCACCGACAGCAGCACCAGCCTGGGCCTGGGGGTGGGGTACTCCTGGAGTCCGGCTGCGCGCCGGACCGTTCGCAGCTGGCCGGGACTGGATCTCCAGTACCTGCCCAGTTCCTTGAGCCTGGCTTGGTCGCGCAATCAGACCCGGAGATGGTATCATGAGAAGCTGACCGGCGTCTCCAACACTAATGGAAGCGGCGATTCCCGCACCGGCCAGGCTCAGCTGGCCTGGCAGCCCCTGAATTCCCTGAACTACTCCCTGTCCACCGCCCGCAACCTGAAGGACCCCTATTTCCAGGGGGAGCTGGCCCGCCGCTATCAGCTGGGCTCCGAGGTCTCCCGCTCTCAGAGGATAAACTACAGCACCACTTTGGGTTGGCTGAAGGTGGTCAAGCCCAGCCTTTCGGCGGCCTCCCAGTACAACGAGAGCCACGGGCTGGCGGCCGATCCTCAAGACCCGCCTGATTCGCTGCACATCCTCAATGTCAGCAACAGCAGCAACCTGACGGTCAATGGCAGTCTGGAGGTGGGGCGGTGGCTTTCCAAGATCACCGGCCTGCGCAACAAGGCGCTGGATGACTCGGCCGAGGCCGGGACCCCCCGCTGGCTGGTGGCCCGGCTGGAAAGACTGTTCCTCAAGTCCGGGGGGGTGCAGGCCTCCTTCGGCCGGGACCGCTCCAGCCAGGCCTCCGACCTGGTAATGTCCCGTCCGGGGATGCTCTATCAGCTGGGGCTATCCCAGGATCCCCCCGGGGGGGAACGCTTCAACCCCCTGACCCGGGATCGGGAGAACCTGCGGAACTCCTACTCGCTCAGCACCAGCCTGGAGCTGATGAAGGTCTCTTTAAGCCTGGCCATGCGGCGGAGCGACGATACCATCAGGGTGGGGGAGGCCGCCAACTCCAGCCGCAGCGTCACCTGGCCGGAAATCAGGGCCTCCCTGGTGGGGGTGGAGAAGTGGCGGCTGTGGGGCAAGGCCCTGCAGAGTTCCGGCTTGACCTCATCCTAAAGCCGCTCCACCGACCGGACCTGGGAGAACCGCAAGGGGCTGGTGCGGGTGTCCACCCGCCACAGCTTCAGCCCCCTGTTCCAGTGGACCGGCCGCTGGAAGAAGAACATCGGTTCCACCCTCAACTTCGACTACAGCAGCCAGGCCACCGACGACATCAGCGGGCAATCCCGCGACCTTTACAACCAGAGCTTCAAGACCACCGGCTCGCTGTCCTACGCCTTCCGCGCCCCGAAGGGGTTCAAGCTGGACCTGTGGAAGCTGGGCAAGAAGCGGATCAAGTTCGACAGCGACCTGTCGCTGGCCTCGGATTTCAGCTATGCCATCAGGGGGGACCGCAACCTGATCCCCGACAGCGAGGTTTCGGCCTTCGGCCAGCTGCTGGGCAAGTCGGACTACGCCTCCATCACCGAGCTGGGATTCACCTCGATGGCCCATGAGTTCTCGGTATCGCCCAATGCCCGATACAAGTTCACCCGCAGCATCACCGGAGAGGCGGCCTTCAGCTACGGTTTCGTCAAGGACAAGATCTCCAGCAGCAACAACAATTCCCGGATGAGCTTCAACGCCACCGTCAACATCCAGTTCTGACCGGAGGAGGGATGCTGGGCCTGACGCCCGATGAGAAAAGGGTGATTGTCTTCTTCCTGGCCTCGCTGGCCGCCGGGTATGGATTGCTGTGGTACCAGCGGTCCCACCCCGGCTGGGCCCCGGAGCTAAAATACGGGGCTCCGGACCTGCCCCGGCCGAATGCTGGGCAGCCGCTGGCATCCTCGGAGGACGCCAACGTAGCCAGACCTGATTCCCGCCCGGCGGTCATGCCAGCCAAGCCAGCCGGGCCGGTGAACCTGAACCGGGCCGGAGCCAGGGAGTTGGAGCGGTTGCCGGCCATCGGCCCGACCATGGCCAAACGGATCATCGACTTCCGGGACAGCGTGGGAGGGTTTGCCCGGCCCGAGGACCTGATGAAAGTCCGTGGCATCGGGCCGAAGAAATTCAACCGGCTCCGGGAACATGTCGTTGTAGACCGTTAAGGGCCATAAGCTTAATAGCACAAATTGCTTGACAATTATCGCCGCCCTGTGATATAGTATTTCAAATCTTGAATTGGGAGGCGGCAATGGCGATCAAATTGGGCGACATGCTGGTCCAGGCCGGGCTGATCACCAGCGACCAACTGGACAAAGCGCTGTTGGAGCAGAAGAACACCGGGGCCAAGCTGGGCTCCTGCCTGGTCAAGATGGGATTCATCACCGAGGATGCCATTACCGCCTTCTTGGGCAAACAGCTCAACCTTCCCACCGTCAATCTCTCCAGCGCCGAGCTGGATCCCCAGGTTCTCAAGCTGATACCGGCCGAGATCGCCCAGAAGTTCCAGGTGATGCCCATCAAGCGCACCGGGCGGACCCTGTTCCTGGCCATGTCCAACGCGGCCGACGTCTTCACCATGGAGAACATCGCCTTCCTGACCGGGATGGAGGTTAAGCCGGTGGTTTGCGCCGAAACCTCCCTGGAGAAGGCTCTGGACAAGTACTACGGCAGCACCACCCGGGCCGAGGCCCTCAAGTCGGTGGAGCAGGAGATCGCGGCCGACGACCTGGAGCTGGTGGACAAGGACGTGGAGGAGGTGGCCAGCCAGGCCGAGATCGAGTCCACTCCGGTGGTCAAGCTGGTCAACAGCATCGTGGTTGATGCCATCAAGCGGGGGGCCTCGGACATCCACATCGAGCCCTACGAGAAGATCCTTCGGGTGCGCTACCGCATCGACGGGGTGCTTCAGGAGACCATGTCCCCGCCCCGCCGGATAGCCGCGGCCCTGGCCTCCCGCATCAAGGTGCTCTCCAAGCTCAACCTCACCGAACGCCGCCTGCCCCAGGACGGGCGGTTCTCCATCAAGCTGCCGGACCGGGCGGTGGACCTGCGGGTCTCCACCATGCCCATCAAGTACGGGGAGAAGATCGTCATCCGGGTGTTGGAGCAGACCAGCCTGGGGGGGGACCTGACCCAGCTGGGCATCGAGGGCAAGGCGCTGGAAGACATACTCCGGGCCCTGGCCCGGCCCACCGGCATGATACTGGTAACCGGCCCCACCGGGTCGGGCAAGACCCGCACCCTCTATTCGGCCATCTCCCGCCTCAACAAACCGGGCGTCAACGTGGTCACCGCCGAGGATCCGGTGGAGTACGACATCGTCGGCATCAACCAGGTCAACGTCACCCCGGAGATAGGCTATACCTTCGCCAAGGCCCTCAAGGCCTTCCTGCGCCAGGACCCCAACATCGTGCTGGTGGGGGAGATCCGGGACCGGGAGACCGGGGAGATCGCCATGACCGCCGCCATGACCGGGCATCTGGTGCTGTCCACCCTGCACACCAACGACGCCCCCAGCTCTCTGAACCGCCTGCTGGACATGGAGATTCCGCCCTTCCTGATCGCCGCCACCGTCAACCTGATAGAGGCCCAGCGCCTGGTGCGCCGGATCTGCACCAAGTGCAAGGAACCGGAGGCCGTCTCCCCGGAGGAGATGGCCAAGATGGGGGTGGACCCGGCCAAGCTGCAGGGCGTCCAACTTTACCGGGGCAAAGGATGCCTGGACTGCAACAACACCAGATCGGAAGAGCGTCGTGTAGGGAAAGAGTGTAGATCTCGGTGG
>CALGNM010000037.1 GCA_937958665.1 uncultured bacterium
GATCACCGGAACCATCGATCGTTCCGGCCTGTGGAACGCCCAGACCCCCCAGGGATTCAAGTTAGACATCATCGGAAGGACTCATTTCGGAGACAAGGCTTTTTACACCACCGACGACAGCCAGCTGGCCGAACGGCTGAATATAAGGGTGCGATTGGTCCCCGGCGACGACCGCAACATTAAAATAACCTCGCCAGTAGATATGGAGATGGCTTCATGCCTGCTAAAAAAGAAAGCCTGAGAATCGGGTTCGGCTACGATGCACACCGGCTGGCCAAGGGCCGCCGCTTGATCCTAGGCGGGGTGGACATCCCCTTCAAGCTTGGCTTATTGGGGCATTCTGATGCCGATGTGCTTTGCCATGCCATAGCCGACAGCCTGCTGGGAGCGGCGGCGGCCGGCGATATCGGCCGGCATTTCCCCGATGGCGACCCGAAATTCAAGAACATCTCCAGCTTGCTGCTGCTGGCAAGCACCAAAGCCCTGCTCCATAAGGCGGGATACCGAATTATCAACATAGACAGCACCGTAGTGGCCGAGGCCCCCCGGCTGTCCCCCCACGCTGTCCAGATGCGCCGGAACATCGCCCGGGCCCTGGGCATCAGGCCTGGCCAGGTTTCGGTAAAGGCCACCACAAATGAGGGGCTGGGTGCGGTCGGCCGGGGACAGGGCATCTATGCCTTTGCCAATGCCCTGATCGGGAAGGGCCCATGAACCTGGACGACATCACCAAGGGCCTGGCCTCCCAAGGCGGACTGTGGGCCTATTTGACGGTGTTCTTCGCCACTTTCATCGAGGGGGTCTTCCCTCCCATACCCAGCGATGTTGTGGTGATCTTCTGCGCCCTGTTGGTGGCCAAGGGGACCCTGCACTGGCTCCCCCTGTTCCTGGCTTCCTTTCTGGGCGGCACCCTGGGCGCCCTCCTTGTCTACTGGGCAGGCATCAGCCGGGGGCGCTGCTTCTTCCTTTCCCGGCCCCGCCCCTTCCTTTCGCCATCCCGGCTGCTGGAGATGGAACGGCATTTTCAGCGTTATGGCAACCTGATTTTGGCCCTCAATCGGGCGGTGATCGGGGGCCGGTCATTCGGCTTCCTGATTGCCGGGCTTACCGGATACCAACTTAAACGGGTGCTGGCCTATGGAACACCGGGCATCGCCGCCTGGTATGTGCTCGTCATCGTCCTGGGAGTTTTTTTCGGGGAGCAGGCCCAGGACATGGTCAAGGGGATCATCATCACGGTGATGATTATACTGGCCTTTTCTATTCTCTCCCTTATTGTCAGCAAGCGACACCAGCGGCAGCTCACCCTTCGGATACTCCGTCGGAATCCGCAGGCAGACCAGCCGCCCCGAGGTCGATTCGTCCACGTTCTCCTTGCCGTGCACCGCGATGAGACGGTCCTTCCCATAAAGCAACACCCCAGAATTCACGCCGCCGTTT
>CALGNM010000038.1 GCA_937958665.1 uncultured bacterium
CGATATCGTATTCGGTGACTGGAGTTCAGACGTTTGCTCTTCCGATCTAGGCCGGCCTGGCCGGCGACGAACCCCAAGGTGATCCGCTCCTGACTTAGGCCCAGCTCCCGGCGGGCCACCACCCGGGATCTCTCATCGGTCAGCAGCAAACTGACCGGCTTTTGCAGCCCCTGCCAGACCGCCTCCACCTCCAGATGCTGCCCGGGCTCGGCCGCCTCCGGGGCATCGATCCAGGACAGGCCGGCCACCGGGCCGCCGAACGGCTGGCCCACCCCCACCGGGTGAATTGGGATCCCCAAGGCGGCTGCCCCGGCCACCGGATCGCCCCCGGCATTGTGGTTGCCGTCTGACAAAAGCACCACTGCGCCGGCCCCTTGCCCAGCGGCGGCCTTCAGGGCCCCCAAAAGATCGGTGGCTTCGGAGAACTCGGGAGGCTGGTCGGCCAACGGCTCCAGGCCTCTGGCCCCGTACTGATAGCGGGCCAACTCAGGCCCCGCCCCCTGGGCCCAGGACAAAGCCCTCTGCCAGCGGCTGCTTTCCTGGCCGTCGGTAAGCTTCATGCTGCGGCTGGCATCGATCACCAGGGCCAGGACCGGGGGCCGGCCGGAGGGGCGGAACCAGGCGGGACACTTCCCCCCGGCCGCCCAGAATATCAGCCCGACCGCCGACAGCCGGAGGGCCGCCAGGGCCAGCCAGGCGGTCCGGGGGAGGCTCTTATGCTCCCGAAACAGCGACCACAGGGTGGCCGCCGTCACCAATATGGCCAGGGCCGTCATCATGACATGATTATACTTTCTGCCGGCGGCCCTGTCAATCAAAACAAGGCCGCCCCGTCCCTGTTGGGGCGGGGCGGCCGGGCCGGGAACGGTCTTACTTGCCCCAGGCCAGGATGGCGATGATGACGATGTTGACGATGGGGATCAGCAGCAGCAGGCTCCACCAGCCGGGCTTGCCCAGGTTCTCGCAGATCTTCCACCAGATGTAGACCATGGCCACCATCATCACAATGGCCCCCAACACCGGAATGATGGGCAGCAGTATGCAGAGGGTCCACCACCAGGGTAGCTTGGCGATCTGGGTCATCAGGTAGACGTTGGCGATGGGAATGAAACCCAGCCAACCGTTGGGGGTGTTGGTCTTCTTGGCTATGGCCATCAGGGCGAAGCCGGAAAACAGGTAGGCCGCCAGGCCCACGAAGAACCACACCACACCCATGGCCGCCAGCAAACCGGTACCGATCTGATCTTCCATTTTTTCTCCTCCCGTTATTGGTTTGGTTACCTTGCCCTGACTATACAACCTGGCGGGGTAAAAATCAAGCTAAATCGTCAGCCCCGGACATGGTGGGGCATCTGGTCCGGGATCTCCAGCGACAACTCCACGAAACCAGCGTAGGCCCCGTCTTGGTACCAGGGGCTCTGGTGGATCAGCTTCTTGACCCCGGCTTTCTCTATGGTGTAGACGTTGGTCAGCTGCCCGGCCATCAACTCCCGAATCTTGCGGCAGGCCGGCTCGGGATGGCAGTCGAACAGACTCTTGCCCACCAGCTCGGCCCCGCCGTACTTGGCGAAGGTTTTTGCCGCCTTCTGGTTCATGTAGAGGACCACCCCCTCCCGGTCACACACCGTCACCGCCCCGGCAAACTGCTCCCACCACTGCCCGGCCATCTTCGCCCCCCTTTGTTTTAGAATTTCACCTGGTTCCGTCCGGCGGCCTTGGCCTGGTACAGCTTGGCATCGGCCGCATTGAGCATGGCCCGGTAATCACCCTGCCCCAGATCGCAGCACAACCCGAAGCTGGCGGTCGCCTTCAATCCATCCCCCAAGCCCCGCCAGTCGTGCTCCTCGATGGTGCGGCGGATCCGCTCGCAGACCAGGATGGCCCCGCTGGAGGGGGTTTCGGGAAGCACCAGCACGAATTCCTCCCCGCCGTAGCGGGCCACCAAATCCACCCCCCGGCAGTTCTCCACCAGGATCCGGGCCGTATCCTGCAGCACCCGGTCCCCCACCTGGTGGGAGAAATTGTCGTTGACCTCCTTGAACCGGTCCAGGTCGACCATCGCCACCGCCAAATTACGGCCATAGCGTTTGGCCCGGGCGAACTCGTTCTCCAGCCGCAGGTCCAGGTAGCGCCGGTTGTAGAGTCCGGTCAGCGGGTCCTCCAGCGACAGCTGCTCCAGCTGGGAAAGCTTGGCCCGCTGCTCCTCCAGCAGCCGGGATTGCCGGCCATTCTCCTCCAGCAGTTTGGCGTGATCCCGCAGCAGTACCCGGCAGCCGCCCTCCAGCCGGTCCGCCAGCTCCCGGCAGCCGGCCTGCTCCCGGCAACGCTCCCGCAATTGCCCCAGGCTCCGCTCCAGGGCATCCTGGATCTGGTCCCTGCTCTCTACTGTCGCCCCTCCGTCAAAACAGCCGCCCCTTTCTAAAGGGGGCGGCTGCGTCTATTACTACTGTTCGGTTGACGGCTCACCGTTGCCGTTCTCGCCGTTTTCCTCGTCGTCCTTGGCCGCCAGCCGGGCCACGTCCACCACCTGGTCGCCGGGGTCCAGGTTGATCAGGCGCACCCCCTGGGTGGCCCGGCCCATCACCCGGACGTGCTTCAGCGACAGCCGGATCACCTGGCCCTCGGCCGAGATGATCATCAGCTCGTCGGAGTCCACCACTTCCTTGACCGCCACCAGCTCCCCGGTCTTGTCGGTCAGCTTCATGCTGATGACCCCCTTGCCGCCCCGCCGGGTCACCCGGTAGTCCCCGATATCGCTGCGCTTGCCGTAACCCTTCTGGCAGATGGTCAGCAGGCTGCCCTCCCTCTTCACCGCCACCATCCCGATGACATAGTCCCCCTTGTCCAGGGTGATGCCCCGCACCCCGGCGGCCGACCGGCCCATAGGCCGGACGTCGGACTCGTGGAAGCGGCAGGCCTGCCCCTGGCGGGTGACCAGGATGATGTCCTCGGTGCCGTCGGTCAGTTTGGCCTCGATCAGCTGGTCGTCGTCGTCCACTGTGGCGGCG
>CALGNM010000039.1 GCA_937958665.1 uncultured bacterium
CCACCGAGATCTACACTCTTTCCCTACACGACGCTCTTCCGATCTAAGGGATTCAATAGTTGCTAACGGGGCGGTGATCTCCGAGTATCCCATGGGGGAAAAGCCGCGAGCCGGCTATTTCCCCAGCCGCAACCGGATCATATCCGGGCTGTCGCTGGGGGTGTTGGCGGTGGAAGCCCGCCAAGACAGCGGGGTTTTCTCCACCGTTAGATGGGCGGCCGAGCAGGGCCGGGAGGTGTTTGCGGTGCCCGGGCCCATCAACGCCGCCACCAGCGCCGGTCCCAACCGTCTGATCAGCCAAGGAGCCAAGATGGTTCTGGAGGTGGATGATATTCTCGAAGAGATCCGTCTGCCTGGCGGCTGGCCGGTTGCCCAGGACCGGCCACCGGCCCCCAGCCTTAAGCTTGATCCCCGGGAGTCCCTGGTGCTTGGCCAGCTAACTGACGAACCCCGGCACATCGATCACCTGTCCCAGGGGACCGATCTGTCTCCGGCCGAGTTGTCCCGGCTGCTGTTGTCCCTGGAAATGAAGGGGCTGGTCAGACAGCTGCCAGGGAAGATGTTTTTGAGAGGTATATCAGTCGAATGGAGATGAGCAGACAACAGCTTAGGTTGATCCTTGTCTACGGTCTGGTGGGATCTTTGGCCGGTTACCTGGTCCTGCACCCGGCCTCCATGCTGATTCATCAGGCTTATCACGGCGGAATCAAAGACTGGGGATTTCTGAGAATATCGTTCTCCAGACCGCACCTGTTAATGGCCCTGTACTTTACGGGCTTGGGTTTGGTGGCCGGCATTTTGTTCGGCATTTATCCCCAAAGAATTGCCCTGCTTCTGGAGCGGGTGAGAAGGCTCTCGGTGACCGACTATCTGACCGGGATCAATAACCGCCGCTACTTTTTCGAGAGGTTTAAAGAAGACCTGGCCCGAGCTGTCCGCTACCAAAGGAACCTGTCCCTGCTGATGCTGGACATTGATCACTTCAAACACTACAACGACCTCCATGGCCACCAGCAGGGAGATGCCCTGCTGGTGGAATTAACCGGGCTGCTTTCCCGATCCATCCGCCGCCCCGACTATATCGCCCGCTACGGCGGGGAGGAGTTCGTCATAGTCGCTCCCGAGTCGGGCAAGCAGTCAGCCCAGCAGATGGCGGAAAAATTGAGGTCCCTGGTCGAAGGACAATTTTTTGCCAGCGAGGAAAGCCAGCCGGGAGGGAATCTGACTGTCAGCATCGGGGTGGCTTCATATCCCGAGGACGGTCGGACGGTGGACGAACTGGTCAGCAAATCGGATGCCGCCCTGTATATCGCCAAGGATATGGGCCGCAATAAAGTATTTGTAGCTTCAGGCAGGACCGACTGATGGCCAAGGCGTCACTGATAAAATGCCCGTCATACCAACCGGACCAAATTGGGCCGGCGGTGGAGAGGGCCCTTGGCCTGCTGGGAGGCATGGGAGCTTTTGTGAAGCGGGGCCAGAGGGTGCTGCTCAAGCCCAATCTGCTGTCGGCCAGGAGGCCCGACCAGGCGGTGACCACCCATCCGGCAGTAGTGGAGGAGGTCATAAAGCTGGTAAAAGAAGCCGGCGGAATCCCAGTGCTGGGCGACAGCCCGGCCGGGGCAGTCAAGAGCCTGGAGGAATTCTGGGCCACCACCAGTATGCTGGAGGTCTGCCGTCGCCACTCGGTGGAGTTGGTCAGCTTTGAGGGGTCCGGAGTCTGTCTCAGGGAGCTGAACGGCCGTAAATATCACCTGGCCAAGCCGGCGGCCGAGGCCGAGGTGATCATCAATCTTCCCAAGCTCAAGACCCATAGCCTCACCTTGATGACCGGAGCAATCAAGAACATGTACGGGGTGAAGATCGGAAGAGCACACGTCTGAACTCCAGTCACCGAATACGATCT
>CALGNM010000040.1 GCA_937958665.1 uncultured bacterium
CGCTTAAGCACGTGGCAAGCCAGCCTGAGCATTCACAAAACTTTGAACATCGAGTTATAAGAAGAATTTATAGAATTAAACAGTAGTTTTTCCACAAGGAGATATGAGATGGAGAAATCGCAGACAACGTTTCAAGCCAAAGTCACAGATGACCAGAAATCGCCGCTGCAAAAGTATCAAGACACCGTGCTTGGCAAATGAAGGGAGGGAAGGGGATATAGGGGTTAGGTTTCGTCCCAGCCATTCCAGCCCCAAAACAAAAGACTGCCAGGCAACGGTCAGACCGTTGAAATGGCAGTCTTTTTCTATGCTCTTAAAGCCGGGTATTATCATTTCATCGGCCCTGGCCCAATAACGCAGGCCGTCCAACAACTCCCGCTTACGACAATACGCCCGGCGCCGGTCGTGCTCCCGCCTCAATAGGCCATCAAACAGCGGCAAAAAGCCGCAGTATGCCTTGCGGTGGAAACCTGCAGCGTGAAATTGCGATTTCATGGCACTTTCAAGTCACACCCCCTATCTCCTTCCCTTTTGGGGAAGGAGATAGGTTGATTAGGGTTAATTAGTTTTTTACGTATTCGCCTTCTCGAACCTCTTGATGAAGTCCACCAGCTTCTCCACTCCCTCCAGGGGCATGGCGTTGTAGATGCTGGCCCTCATGCCGCCGGTCTTGCGGTGACCGGACAGGGTGACCAGCCCTTCCTTGGCGGCCTCAGCCAGGAACTTCTTGTCAAGCTCCTCGGACTCTGTGCGGAAGGGGACGTTCATCAGCGACCGGTCCTCCTTTTTGGGCACGTGGCAGCGGAACATCTTGGAGGCATCAAGGCACTCGTAGAGCATGGCCGCCTTCTGCTCGTTGATCTTGTGCATGGCCGCGACGCCGCCCATGGCCAGCACGTGTTCGCACACCAGCTTGACGATGTAGACCGCGTAGCACGGCGGCGTGTTGAACATCGAGCCGTTGTCGGCGTGGGTCTTGTACTTGAGCATGGTCGGGGCCTCGGGCCGGCAGCGCTCAATCATGTCGTCCCGGATGATGACCACCGTCACCCCGGCCGGCCCCATGTTCTTCTGGGCCCCGGCGTAGATCATGGCGAATTTGCTGACGTCCACCGGCTTGGACAGGATGTCAGAGGACATGTCGCACACCAGCGGCACCCCCTTGGTGTCGGGCATGGTCTTCCAGGCAGTGCCGAAGATGGTGTTATTGCTGGTGATGTGGAAGTAGTCGGCATCGGCCCGGAACTCCGAAGGCTTCAGCTCCGGCAGGTAGCTGAAAACCTTGTCCTCGGAGCTGGCCACCACCTTGACATCGCCGTAGCGTTTGGCCTCGGCTATGGCCTTGCTGGACCACTCACCGGTGTTGACATAGTCGGCCTGGTTTGACTTGGTCAGGAAGTTCAGCGGCACCATGGCAAACTGGGTGGAGGCCCCGCCCTGGAGGAACAGCACCTTATAGTTGGCCGGGATGTTCATCAGATCGCGGATGGCCTTCTCCGCCCCGTCAATGATCGACTGGTAGGTCTTGGAGCGGTGGCTCATCTCCATCACCGACATGCCGGATCCCTGGTAGTCCAGCATCTCCTCCGCCGCCTTCTTGAGGACCGCCTCGGGCAGCATGCCCGGGCCCGCCGAAAAATTGAAGACCCGTTTACCCATTTGGAACTCCTTTATAAGATGTGGTTGGTTCCATTGTTCCCGAGATCATGGTGGAGCTGATGGGATTCGAACCCACTACCTACGCGATGCGAACGCGCCGCTCTACCAACTGAGCTACAGCCCCACGACCTGCTGCAATAATTTGCAGTCAATAAATGAATATGATAACAGAAATCCGCCTAGATTTCAATATCCGTCAACTCCGGGCCAATTCCCTCAAGGCCTGGGAGAAAGCCCCCAGGCTACGCTCAATAACCTTTGGCGGGCCCCCAAATCCCAGCCTGATCCGGCTGCCGTCGCCGAAGAACCTACCCGGCACCACGAAAACCCGGTACCGGCCGGCCAGCCGGCGGGCCAAAGCATCGGTGTCCCGGCACCCCCGCACTTTGGGAAAATAGATGCAGCCATGCTCCGGGATGTTGCCGGCCAGCACCCCATCATCGATCAGCGGCTCCAATGTCCGGCAGGCCGCCTGGCGATTGGCCGAAAGGATTTCCCTTGAGTATTCCCGGTATTCCTCGAAATGATTGAATACCAACGCGGCCAGGGATTCCAGATAACGGGTGCCTCCGCCCTGAGCCAGCACGAAATAGTCCCTGACCCGGGAGATGACCTCCGGGCCGGCGATGATGAACCCGCAGCGCAGGTTGGACAGGCCGTAGGACTTGGAGAGGCTGTTGACAGTGATGAATCGCCGGTCGAGCTTATACGAGGGGTTTGGCAGGCCGAAGGCCAGGTCCTTGAAGATCTCGTCCACCATGAGGTAGGACTTGGGATTGACGGCCTTCACTGCCTTGGCGGCGGCCATGAGATCATCGTCGCTGATCAGGGCGCCGCTGGGATTGTGCAGGTTGGTCAGCACCACCAGCTTGGTTTTTGAGGAAACCAGCGACGCCAGCCTTTCGGGGTCCAGAGTGTAACCCGGAGCCTGGCGCTTTATAAACCTGACCCGGCAGCCGGTCTGGGCGGCCGCAGCCCACAGCGGCTGGTAACCTGGACGCTCGCAGACTATCTCATCCCCTTTATCCAGCAGGGCCTTGCTCACCAGATAGATGGCGTTGGAGGCCCCATAGGCCAGGTGGATGGATTTTTCCGAAACCCGGTACTGTCTGGCTATTGCGGAGATCAGCGCCGGATGGCCCCATTCGCTGCATTCATTCTGCAATTCGAGCAGCCGTTGGCGGTATCGTGAAAGATGCCCAGCCAGCAGTTCCAGCGGTTCGGATATGTTGCTGGACATCAGCTTGTAGCAATCAGGCTGTCCGTGCAGTTTCCGTTCAATGTCCTTGAACCAGTAAAGGTAATCGATCTCCACGTTATTGCCTTGGCTCCCAGGTTACCTTCCACCTCCAGCCCTGGGGGTCGGTCTCGAGATCGGAAGAGCACACGTCTGAACTCCAGTCACCGAATACGATATCGT
>CALGNM010000041.1 GCA_937958665.1 uncultured bacterium
AGATCGTATTCGGTGACTGGAGTTCAGACGTGTGCTCTTCCGATCTCGTATTATGGAGGCCCCATCTGTTGCTGCGGGCCGAGACCTATCAGGGGAAGATGGTGGCCCAGGAAAAATTGGAGAGCCGCAATCTGGGAATATCGCCAGCCAGCCTTGCCGTCATCAAGCAGGCCTTGGCCGGGGTGGTGAACGATCCGGGTGGCACCGGGGGATCGGCCCGCATGGCCGGGGTCCAGGTGGCCGGCAAGACCGGCACTGCCCAGAACCCCCATGGTGAGGACCATTCGTGGTTCGCCGCCTTCGCCCCCCAGGAAGATCCGGTGATAGCGGTGGCTGTGATTGCCGAGAATGCCGGACACGGATCGGCGGTGGCTGCCCCGATGGCCGGAAGGATGATCAGAGAATACCTGTCAAGCCGGGGTATAGGCGCACAGGGCAGTCCGGGAGATGCTCCATGAGGTTGCTGGGAATCAGGTCGGCCAGGGATTTTGACCTCCAATTGCTGCTGGCAGCCCTAATGCTGGCTGCCTTGGGAATAACCGCGGTCTATAGCGCCACCCAGACCGATCAACCGGGATTGGCGGACATATGGCAAAGACAGTTGTTCTCCCTGGCCTTGGGGCTTTCGGCCCTGGTTTTTGCTGTGGTGATTCCCTACCGCTACCTTGATGCCTTGACTTGGCTGATTTACGGACTGTCTATTCTGCTGCTGGTGGCTGTACTGCTGGGGCCGACCCATATGAACACTCACCGCTGGATCAGGTTGGGCGGGATGATGTTCCAGCCATCCGAAATCGCCAAGTTGGCGACTATTTTCGCTTTGGCCAAAATGGTTGCCGGAAAAGACCTTTCTCAGGGGAACTGGTGGAGGATGCTGGCAGTCATGGTGCTGGTGCTGGTGCCAATGGCTTTGGTTCTGGTGGAGCCGGATTTGGGGACTGCCCTATCATTCGGGGCGGTATTTCTGGCCATGATCTTCTGGCAGGGCTTCCCGGTCAGGAGCATGATTTATCTGCTTTCGCCTCTATTGTCCATGATGGCGGTTTTCTCCATGCCTAGCTGGGCGGTTTTCATGGTCCTGCTGATGGGCTCTTTCTGGGCCTTCCGGATGAAGTTCAAACACTCCGCCTGGATACTGTCGCTGAATATCATCATAGGCAGCCTGACGCCCCTGATCTGGCAGGGCCTCAAGGAATACCAGCGGATGAGGATCATGATTTTCCTGAATCCAGGCATCGACCCCAAGGGAGCAGGCTGGCACGTCCTGCAGTCCAAGATCGCGGTGGGGTCGGGTGGGCTGTTGGGCAAGGGATTCCTGGAGGGGACCCAAAAGAAGCTGTCCTTCCTGCCGGAACAGCACACCGATTTCATCTTTGCCACCTTCAGCGAGGAGTTCGGCTTTCTGGGCTGCTTGGTGGTGCTGGGGTTGTTCTTCTGGCTGGTGTATCGGGGTTTGGGAATAGCCCGGCAGGCCCGCAACGATTTCGCCAGCCTTACGGCGGTGGGGATTCTGGCGGTGCTGGGCAGATCGGAAGAGCGTCGTGTAGGGAAAGAGTGTAGATCTCGG
>CALGNM010000042.1 GCA_937958665.1 uncultured bacterium
ATCGTATTCGGTGACTGGAGTTCAGACGTGTGCTCTTCCGATCTGGCCGACCTGGGGAACCGCTACATCCAGATAGTTTCCTTGGCCACCCTGTGTCTGGGGTTCATCGGCTTCTGCGATGACTATCTGAAGGTGGTCAAGAAACAGCCCAAAGGCCTGGTGGGGCGGAAGAAGCTGGCCTGGCAGATATTTCTCTCCTTGGCCATCGGGGCCTGGCTGCTGTTATGGCCGCTCAACCCGGATTATGCCACCAAGACCAGCGTGCTATTCTTTAAAAATTTTTTCATCGACCTGGGATGGCTGTTCATCCCCTTTGTGATGGTGGTGATCGTAGGCACCTCCAACGCCGTCAACCTGACGGACGGACTGGACGGGCTGGCCATCGGGGTAGTGCTCTTCGCCGCCGCCGCCTATGCCGCCATGTGCTACTTCACTGGCAACTATAACCTGGCCCGCTATCTGAACATCCTGTTCATGAAGGGCTCCGGGGAGCTGACCGTTTTCTGCGCCTCGATAGTGGGGGCCTCCCTGGGCTTCCTGTGGTACAACGCCCATCCGGCCGAGGTGATGATGGGCGACACCGGCTCGCTGGCCCTGGGAGGGGCCATCGGCACCACCGCCGTGCTTGTCAAGCAGGAGATCCTGCTGCTGATCGTGGGAGGGGTGTTCGTAATGGAGGCCCTGTCGGTCATCATCCAGGTGGCCTCATTCAAACTTACCGGCCGCCGGATATTCAGGATGGCCCCTATTCACCACCACTTCACTCTGCAGGGCTGGAGCGAGCAGAAGATAGTAGTCCGATTCTGGATAATTGCCTTCATCTGCGCCCTGGTGGCGCTATCCACTCTCAAGATCAGATAGTCCGATGAAACTGGACCTGACACATACCAGATCCACGGTGCTGGGGCTGGCCCGTAGCGGCCTAGCGGCAGCCAGGCTGTTGCGGGAGTGCGGGGCCGAGGTCTTTGCCTCGGATGCGGGACAGCTTGCCCTTGAGGCCCGGAGCTGGTTGGAGACGATGGGACTGGAGTTCGAGGAGGGTGGGCACACCGACCGGGTGCTGGACAGCCGCCTGATAGTAGTCAGCCCGGGGATCAGGCCGGACCTGCCGGTGCTAGTCCGGGCCCGAAGCCGGGGCATCGAAATCATAGGCGAGGCGGAGCTGGCCTTCCGGGCAGCCGAGGGGAGTGTCATTGCGATCACCGGCACCAACGGCAAGTCCACCACCGTGTCAATGATCGGGGCCATTATGGAGGCTGCCGGACAGAGGGCGCTGGTGGGAGGAAACCTGGCGCCGGGCCGTCCCCTTTGCCAACTGGCCTTGGAGTCCGCGGCCGACAGCATTATGGCGGCCGAGATCAGCACTTTTCAGATAGAGTACTTCTCTGATTTCCGACCCCGGGTGGGGGTGGTTACCAACATTTCCCCGGACCATCTGGATCGCCACCCTGATTTTTCCAGCTATGCCCGGCTGAAGGGGGAGATGTTGAAGAATCAGACCGCAAACGACTGGGCGGTGCTAAACCGGGATGACGGAAACGTCCAAAAATATTGCGGACATTACCGGGGACGAAGGCTTGATTTCAGCCTGTCACCTTTGGAGGAAGAGGGGGCCTGGTGGAACGGAAAAAGCGTCTTCCTGAAACTGGACGGCCGGGTGGAGGTGGTTATGGAGAGTTCCCGGTTGAAGGTGCCCGGCCGGCACAACATCGCCAACGCCCTGGCGGCTGCGGCGGCTGCGGCTGCCCTAGGCACACCGACCGAGGCGATCTCCCGGGGCCTCTCAGAATTTGAAGGGGTGCCCCACCGGCTGGAGCAGGTGGCGGTGGCAAACGGGGTAAGCTATGTCAACAACTCCATGTGCACCAACGCGGCGGCTGGGATCAGCTCGCTGAAGGCCTTCGACCAGCCGGTAATAGTGATCATCGGAGGCAAGGAGAAAAACACCGATCTGTCGGGATACCTGACTGAGATCTCCCGCCGGGCCAAGGCTGCAATAACTATTGGGGAATGCCGGGAACGTCTGGCCGGGCAATTGAAGAGCATGGGTTTCCGGCCAGCGCTGCTGGCCGAGGATATGGACGATGCCGTAACCCAGGCCGCCCGGCTGGCCAGCCCGGGCGATGTGGTTCTGCTTTCTCCCGGCTGCGCCAGCTTTGATATGTTCCGTGATTTCGAGGACCGGGGGCGCCAATTCGCCCAAGCCGCCCAAAGGCTGGAGGGCAAATGAAGGAACGCCAGGGATCCATGGACTATCCCCTGCTGACGGCGGTTCTGATACTGGCGGTCGGGGGGCTGATCATGAGCCTGGGAGCGGGGACCATCATGACCGCCGGCTCCGAGAAGTTCTCCCATGACGGTTTTTACTTCTTCAAGAAGATGGTCAAAAATATGGCTGTTGCCTCAACAGTTTTTTTAGTGGCCGCCAAGGTAAACTATCGCAAGCTGCGACCGTTGATTACCCCCTCGTTCCTGGCTATGCTGGGGGTGCTGTTGTTGACGGCGATAATGGCCAAAGCAGTTAGGGGTTCCCGGGGATGGTTGATGGGCATTCAGCCTGCGGAGTTGGCCCGCCTGTTTCTGGTGCTGTTCCTGGCCCAGTTGGCTGCCAAACGGGGCGAGGAGGTCGTTCGGATGAGAAGGGGTTTCCTGCCGGCGGTGGGGGCGGTGCTGGCACCGGTGATTTTGATAGTCCTGCAGCGCGATCTGGGAAGCGCCCTAGCCGTTGCTTTGGTGGGGTACGGCATGATGTTCGCCATGGGGGTTAACCTGGGGGCCTGGATCAGCGGACTGGCAGTGCCATTGGCTGGGATAACTGCGGTGGCCCTGACCCGGCCTCATGTGCTGGGGAGATTGGCTGGCTTCTGGTGCAGTCTGCTCCGCCCAACAGAGCTGCTGGCTCTGGCTGAGAACGCCTCTGGCCATCTTAAAAACACCATCATCCAAACCCACCAATCCCTGCTGGGCATAGGTTCTGGGGGATGGCTGGGGGTTGGCTTGGGGCAGAGCCGGCAGAAATACCTGTTCGTGGCCGAGGCCCATACCGACTTTATCTTCTCGATCATTGGCGAGGAGGGCGGCCTGCTGGCGGCCACCCTGGTGATAACCCTGTTTCTGGTGATACTATGGCGGGGGGTCAAGCTTGCCGGCCAGCTGGATGACCGCTTTGAGGCCATGGCCGTCCTGGGGCTGTGCTGGGGGGTTTTTGTCTACGCCGCCATCAACATCAGCGTGTCCCTGGGGCTATTTCCCATCACCGGGTTGCCCCTGCCTTTCCTTAGCTACGGCGGTACGGCCCTGGTGGTCAACGCGGCTTCCATGGGCCTGGTTCTCAACATCTCCCGGCACCGGGGGGAGAAGACCGGACAATATTTCAGCAGGAAGGACAATGGAGTTAGCCATAGCCGGTGGAGGGACGGGAGGTCATCTCTATCCTGGTCTGGCAGTGGCCGCCGCCGTTAAGGAGATGGCCCCCGGGACCGACGTCGTGTTTTACGGGACCAGGCAGGGCCTCGAACAGCGGGTTCTGTCGGCGGCCGGCTATCCGATGCGGCGCATTACGGCCCGGGGCTTTTTGGGAAAGGGGCCGGTGGATCGGATGCTCTTTCCAGTCTGGCTGGGTCTGGGAATCGTCCAATCGCTCTTTCATATGGCCAGAAGCCGTCCGGGGGTGGTGCTGGGCACCGGCGGGTATGTGTCGGCCCCGCCGGTGATAGCCGCCTGGATGCTAAGGGTGCCGGTAGCTCTGCTGGCCCTAGATGCCATGCCCAGCCGGGCGGTCAGGATGCTGGCTCCACTGGCCCGTCAGGTCTACGGGGGGTTTCCCGAATGCTCAAAATACCTGAAGCCGGGGACCGAGGTGATTCCCACCGGCAACCCCATTCGGGCCGAGATCGGCAGGGTTTCCAAAGAACAGGGGGCAGGGCGGTTCGGGCTTGATAGCGCCCGTCGGACTGTACTGGTCTTCGGTGGCAGCCAGGGGGCGCACAGAATCAATCTGGCGATGCTGGATGCCTTGGGCCATTTTCATCAAACCGGACAGTTAAAGGACCTTCAGGTGATCTTTCAAACCGGCAGCCGGGATTACCGTCTGGTATCGGAGGCGGCCGGCAGAATTTCCCGGGATATCAGGGTGCTGGAATATATCAACGACATGGCCCAGGCCCTGGCGGCGGCCGATTTGGCGGTCTGTCGTTCGGGGGCCGGAGTCTCGGAAGTTTTGGCCGGGGGCCTTCCGGCCATCCTGGTGCCGTTTCCTCATGCGGCCAGCAATCATCAGGAGTATAACGCCCGGAGTTTGGAGAGGGCGGGGGCGGCTGAGGTGATATTGGACCGGGATCTGGAGGGTAAAATGCTGGCGGAAAGAATAGCCGCCATCATCGATGATCCCCAGCGACAACGCCGGATGAGGGCGGCAGCCCTCAGTCTGGCCAGGCCGGAGGCCGCCGCCGAGATAGCCAGAAATATATTAGCTTTGGCAGAGGGATAGATGTTCGGCAAGATCAAGAAAATACATTTCGTGGGGATCGGCGGCATCGGGATGAGCGGGATTGCCGAGGTGTTGCTGAACCTGGGCTACTCGGTGTCCGGCTCCGACCTGAAGCTGTCCGAAGTGACCGAGCGCCTGCAGGGGCTGGGGGCCGAGATATTGGAGGGCCACCGCCCGGAGAATATCGGGCCGGCCGAGGTGGTGGTCACCTCTTCGGCGGTCAACGATGCCAACCCGGAGGTCAGGGCGGCCCGGGAGAGAAAGATTCCGGTGATCAGACGGGCCGAGATGCTGGCCGAGCTGATGCGCCTCAAAGCCGGGATCGGCGTAGCCGGAACCCACGGCAAGACCTCCACCACCTCCATGATCGGACAGGTGCTGACCGAGGCCGGGCTGGACCCCACCCTGGTAATCGGCGGCAAGGTCCGCTACTTGGGCACCAATGCCAAGCTGGGTACCGGCCAGTACCTGGTGGCCGAGGCCGACGAATTTGACCGATCCTTTCTGAAACTGGCTCCGGTGATTGCCGTCATCACTACCATTGAGGCCGAGCACCTGGACTGCTACCGGGACCTGGAGGAGATCAAGAACGCCTTCGTGGAGTTCGCCAACAAGGTGCCGTTCTACGGGGCCATCGTGGCCTGCCTGGACGAGCGGGGCGTGCAGGCTATCATGCCCCGCTTGGAAAAGCGCTGCATAACCTATGGGCTTTCATCTCAGGCCAATCTTCAGGCCCGGGATATCAAGATGGAGATGATGAAAACCAGCTTCGGGGTGCGCAACGGTCGGGGCCTGTTGGGCGCCATCGATCTCAACGTGCCCGGCATTCATAACGTCAAGAACGCACTGGCGGCGGTGGCGGTGGGGTTGGAACTGGAGATACCGTTTGAAAAAATTGCAAAGGCCCTGGCCGATTTCAACGGAGTGTACCGGCGCTTCGAGATAAAGGGAGAAAGGGATGGGGTGCTGGTAATAGACGACTACGGCCATCACCCCACCGAGATTGAGGCCACCCTGAGGGCCGCCAAGGACGCTTTCTCCCGCCGGGTGGTGGCGGTGTTCCAGCCCCACCTCTACAGCCGGACCAGGGACTTCTACAGCGAGTTCGGCGGGGCGTTTTTCCAGGCCGACGTGCTGGTGGTCACCGATGTCTACCCGGCCCGGGAAACTCCCATCGAGGGGGTCAGCGGCGAGCTGATCGCCGGGGAGGCCCGGGAGCAGGGCCACCGCAACGTCCATTACGTGGCCGACAAGCGGGAGATTCCAGCCGTCCTGCATAAGATCACCCAGCCCGGAGATATCCTGATCACCCTGGGGGCGGGAGACATCTGCCGATACGGGGAGGAATACCTGAAGAAATGAAGAAGCCGGCCCTTAAATTAGACCAGCTGGCCGCCCAGGTCAGGGGGCGGTGCCTGTTCGACGAGCCGATGTCCCGCCATACCTCTTTTCGCATCGGCGGTCCGGCCGACCTGCTGGTGATTCCGGCCGATGAATCCGACCTTCAGTCGCTGTTGTCCGCCCTGGCCCGGGCCGGGTCCGGCTACCTGGTGCTGGGCAACGGCACCAACCTGCTGGTGCTGGACGGCGGCATCCGCGGGG
>CALGNM010000043.1 GCA_937958665.1 uncultured bacterium
GACCCCCGAGATCTACACTCTTTCCCTACACGACGCTCTTCCGATCTACGTCATCACCTACCGGGGCGGTGAGCTGGACATATGGCCGGATATAATGGAGTCCATGGAACTGGCCCTGCCCATGAAGCCGGTCTGCTCCCCGGAATGCCGGGGGCTCTGCCCTGGCTGCGGACGGGACTTGAACCGGGAGCAATGCCGATGTCCCCGGCCGGAGATGGACCCCCGTTGGGAGGGACTGAAAAGGCTGGTTGGCAAAAGGCCGGCCAACAAAAAGAAATAGCGGCTGGGGCCGGGGATAATGTCCAGGTTTGGTTTCTGGCCAATCCGTGGCTTCGGGTATTGATAGATGGAAGCCAAGTATTATGAAACGGTCGGGGAGGGAGCCGTCCGTTGCCTGCTCTGCTCCCACCGCTGCCGGATACCTCCCGGGAAAGCCGGACTATGCCGGATCCGGGTGAACCGGATGGGACGGCTGGAGGCCGCCGGATACGGGCGGGCGGTTTCGCTGTCGATGGATCCCATCGAAAAGAAGCCGTTGTACCATTTTCACCCCGGCCGATTGATACTATCCACCGGCCCCAACGGCTGCAACCTGGACTGCCAGTACTGCCAGAACTGGGAGATATCTCAACGGGATGGGCCCACCGAATACCTTGACCCCGGGGAGCTGGCCGAGATGGCAGCCAGCCAGGGCTCAATCGGGGTGGCCTACACCTACACCGAGCCATTCATCTGGTTTGAGTACCTGCTGGACGCCTGCCGGGCCGTCCGAAACAGAGGCCTGGTCAACGTCCTGGTTACCAATGGCACGGTCAACCGGGAGCCCCTGGATGAATTGCTTCCCCTGGTGGATGCCATGAACATCGACCTAAAGTCGATGGATGCCGGATTCTATAAAAAGGTCTGCCGGGGCGATCTGGAAACCGTGCTGGAAACTATCCGGGCCTCCTGCGGTCGGTGTCATATCGAGCTGACTAACCTGGTCATCCCGGGGATGAACGATACCGACGGCGACCTGGATCGGTTGGTGAAATTCATCGGGGGGCTGGACCCGATGATTCCCCTGCATATCTCGCGGTATTTCCCCCGTTACCGGGCTAAAACCCCGCCCACTCCGGAGGAGACATTACTGAGGTTCCAGCATCGGGCGGCCCAGGAGCTGGCCTATGTCTATCTGGGTAATATCAATCTGCCGGGGGGCGAGGACACCAGGTGTCCGGAATGCGGCTCCTTGCTGATCGAGCGGAGGGGATATCGCCCTGTCATTGTTGGAATTCACAAACAAAGATGCCGCAGGTGCGGCCGGAGGGCCGACGTGATCGGCCTGGAAGAATAAGGGGGAAATATGGCTTTAAAGAGAAGGGGCGCGGGGTTCTTTCTGCTGGTGCTGCTGGGCGGGGCCCTGCTGGGGAGCGCCATGGGGGACTTGGTCGGGTATCTGCTGCCTAGTGGGGTGGTGCAGGACTTTTTCACCCGGGCACTGACTCCGGGGGTCAACCCTCCAGTGACCATCAACCTGCTGGTGATGACCCTGACAATAGGGTTTACCCTTAAGATCAACATCGTATCCCTGCTGGGGGTGGTCTTGATGGCCTATCTCCTAAAATGGTTTTAAAATCAAGCTATCATTATGTCTTACTTTGGCGGCGTTTGGCCGCCATTTTTATTGTCCGTTTATCCTTGCGGGAAACGCCATGATATGTTATCATTTGGCCAGTTATGCCTAAAGATAATCTATTGGATAATATCCGTTACCTGATCGACTCCCAGGCCCTGATTAATCCGGGAGACCGGGTACTAGTGGCAATTTCCGGCGGCCCGGACTCGGTGTTCCTTTTTCATGCCCTGATGGCTCTGCGCCGGAAACTGGGCATCAGCCTAGTAGCCGGGCACTTGAACCACGTCTTGCGGGGCCCGGAATCAGACCGGGACCATGAATTCGTCAAGTCCTTGGCTAAAAAAAACGGAGTCAAGCTGGTCTCCGCCCGGAGGGATGTGGCTGGTCACGCCAGAAGGAAGAAACTGTCCCTGGAGACCGCAGCCCGCGAGTTAAGAAGGGATTTCCTGGAAAAGGGGGCTGTCAAACATCACTGCCAGAAGATCGCCACCGGGCACACCCTTAATGACCAGGCCGAGACGGTGCTGATGCACATCATCAGGGGCTCCGGCCTGGCCGGGCTCAAGGGGATCCCCTTGAGCAATGGCCGTTTCGTTCGGCCGTTGCTGGAGGTAAGCCGGGAGGAGATAGTCGGTTGGCTGAGATCCCAAGGCCTGAGCTGGCGTGAGGATGCCACCAACCTAAGCCGGGAGTATCTGCGCAACAGGGTCAGGCTGGAACTGATTCCCGAACTGGAGAAATATAACCCCCGAATCATCCAGTCCCTGTCCCGGCTGGGCCAGGCGGCCGGGGACGACCTTGATCTGATTGAAGAGGTGACAACTGAAGCGGCAAAACGTTCTTTGAAGTTTCATAAGGCCAAAATCATTATTGACTTATCAATATTTAACGGTTATAATAAAGGGTTAAAAAACAACCTTATCCGTCTGGTTACGGCCAGGCTGGCCGGTCCTTTGGCGGTGCCTCACTTTGATCGGATGGAGGAGTGCCTGGGGTGGCTGGCCCAGGGCAGCACTGGCAGCCGGCTGGAGCTGTGCCCCGGCCTGTGGGCCGTTATCAGCTATGGCAAGGCAACGGTTGCTTTAGGAAGTAAGCCTGTCGTCTGCGGGCTCCAGAAGTCGAGGGCCCGGCTTTTGGCACTGCCGGGGTTGACAGCATTTAATGGGTTCAGAATTAGGGCCAGCCTGTTGAAAAATAGGATGGATTTCGACCCGGCCCAAGCCAGCCCCAACCAGGCCTTTTTCGATCGGGCGATGCTGGAGGGGAGGACCATTACTGTGGGCGGGCGGAGGACCGGGGAAACCATGGTCCCTTTCGGATCAAGTTTGCCCAAGAGGATCAAGGAGCTGTTCATCGATGCCAAGGTGCCCCGGGGGAAAAGAGCCCGCTGGCCGGTTATCCGCTGGGGTCCTGATGTGTTGTGGTTGCCGGGAATCAGGCGTTCCCTTCTGGCTCCGGTGGATGCCAGGACCTGTGAAATCATCAAGCTGGAGCTGGAATGATGGATCTTGACGGCCGAATGAGGGTTTTGATATCCCAGGAGCAGATCGGGCGGCGGATAGAAGAACTGGGTCGGGAGATCGCAGCCGACTATCGGGGAAGGCGGCCGATTCTGGTAGGGGTGCTGAGAGGGTCATTCGTTTTTCTGGCCGACCTGATTCGGGCCATTGGGCTGCCACTGGAAGTGGACTTTATATCGGTGGCCAGTTACGGCGGCCAGACCAACTCCAGTGGGGTGGTACGCCTGCTGCAGGACCTGAACACCAACATCAAGGGAAGGGACGTCATTCTGGTGGAGGACATCGTGGACACCGGGATCACCCTGTCCTACCTGGTGGAGAACCTTAAGACCAGAGACCCCGCCAGCCTGGTGATCTGCGCCCTGCTGGACAAGCGGGAACGGCGGCAGAGGGACCCCGGGGAGCTGAAATACGTGGGGTTTCCCATTCCCGATAAATTCGTGGTGGGGTACGGGCTGGACCATGCCCAGCAGTACCGAAACCTGCCACACGTAAGCTGGGTAGAGGAGGAATAGATGGCAAATTCCAAGAGCAATCGGAACAAGCGGGGCAAACTGCCTCCGGCCTCCAAATGGAGGGGTGGAGCCGGCACCCTCCTGTTCTGGGTGGTGACCTTCATGTTGGTGATCACCCTGTACCAGCTGTTCTCGGGGGGGCGCGAGAAGCAGCTGGATATAATCTATTCCCAATTTCGCGAGGAGGTCAACTCCGGCAACGTTACCCAGGTCACCTTCTACGACCGAGAAGTCAAGGGGAGGTTCAAGAACGCCAAGATCAAGGTGGAGAGGGCCATTCGGACCGAGTATCCCCGTTTCAAAACCTACCTGCCCATCGAGGACCCCGGGCTGATAGCCGACCTAGAGAGCCGGGGAATCCAGATCAAGGCCGAGTCCACCGCCCCTAATCCCATACTGGCTTTTCTGATGAACTGGGGTTTTCTGATTGTGATCGGGGTGTTGTGGTTCGTGTTT
Source organism: uncultured bacterium (assembly GCA_937958665.1). GTDB lineage: Bacteria > Edwardsbacteria > AC1 > AC1 > EtOH8 > CALGNM01. The sequence goes on from CALGNM010000043.1 coordinate 4,110, forward strand.
ATGCGTCAGATGCAGGGGGGGCAGAAGGGGGTATTTTCCTTCGGCAAAAGTCGGGCCAAGCTGCTGTCCGAGGACCGGATCAAAATCACCTTCAATGATGTGGCCGGGGCCGACGAGGCTAAGGAGGACCTGCAGGAGATCATCGGATTCCTGAAGGAGCCCAAGAAGTTTACCAAGTTGGGGGGCAAGATCCCCAAGGGAGCCCTGCTGCTGGGCCCGCCTGGGACCGGCAAGACCCTGCTGGCCAAGGCGGTGGCCGGAGAGGCCGGGGTGCCGTTCTTTTCGATCTCCGGGTCGGACTTCGTGGAGATGTTTGTGGGGGTGGGGGCGGCCCGGGTGCGCGACCTGTTCGAACAGGGCAAGCGCAGCGCGCCCTGCATCATCTTCATCGACGAGATCGATGCGGTGGGGCGACACCGGGGGGCAGGCATCGGTGGCGGGCATGACGAACGGGAACAGACCCTGAACGCCCTGCTGGTTGAAATGGATGGCTTCGCCGGAAACGAGGGGGTGATCATCGTGGCGGCCACCAACCGGCCCGATGTTTTAGACCCAGCCTTATTGCGGCCGGGCCGGTTTGACCGGGTGATCGTGGTGGACCGGCCGGACGTGGTGGGCCGGGAGGGGATCCTCAAAGTGCATACCAAGAACAAGCCTCTATCCGAAGATGTCAACCTCAAAGTGCTGGCCCGGAGCACCCCGGGATTCTCCGGGGCCGACATCGCCAACATGGTTAACGAGGCGGCTCTGCTGGCGGCCCGTAAAAACCACGAGAAGGTGTTGATGTCCGATTTTGAGGAGGCCAAGGACAAAGTGATGATGGGGGCCGAGCGCCGCAGTATGGTGATCTCGGAGGAAGAGAGGAAGATGACCGCCTATCACGAGGCCGGCCACACCCTGGTCAGCCGGCTGATCCCGGGCACCGATCCCATCCACAAGGTGACCATCATCCCCCGGGGCCGGGCCCTGGGGGTGACCGTCTCCCTTCCGATGGACGAGAAGCACAACTACTCCCGAACTTGGTGTCTTAACCAGATTGCCACCATGCTGGGGGGGCGGGCCGCCGAGCAGCTGGTGTTCAACGAGCTGTCCACCGGCTCGGGCAACGATCTGGAGAAGGCCACCAATTTGGCCCGCAAGATGGTCTGCGAATGGGGTATGAGCGACAAGCTGGGCCCGCTGACCTTCGGCCAAAAGGACGAGGAGGTGTTCCTGGGCCGGGACTACGGCCATATCAAGAACTACAGATCGGAAGAGCGTCGTGTAGGGAAAGAGTGTAGATCTCGGTGGT
>CALGNM010000044.1 GCA_937958665.1 uncultured bacterium
CAGGCCCCCGGTCAGGGATCCGTCGCCGATCACCGCCACCGTCCGGTAGTCATCCCCGGCCAGGTCCCGGGCGCAGGCCATGCCCAGCACCGCCGAGATGGAGGTGGAGGCATGCCCGGTGTCGAAGCAGTCGTAGGGGCTCTCGGCCCGCTTGGGAAAGCCGCTCAACCCCCGATGGGTCCGCACCGTGCCGAAGAGGTCGTTTCGCCCGGTCAGGATCTTGTGGGCATAGGCCTGGTGGCCCACGTCCCACACCAGCTTGTCGCGGGGGGTGTCCAGCACATAATGCAGGGCGATGGTCAGCTCCACCGTCCCCAGGCTGGGAGCCAGGTGGCCCCCGTTCCGGGAGATGACGTCGATGATCCGCTGCCGCACCTCGCCGGCCAGGGCCTCCAGTTGAGGCAGGTCCAGCTTTTTAAGGTCGGCCGGGCTGTTTATCTTCTCTATCAGCATAGATCATCACCACAGATACCGGAAGGCCAGGGCCCAGCCGATCCCCAACAGGAAGCCCACCAAGACCTCCACCGGGGTATGGCCCAATAGCTCCCTCAGCTTCTCGCCCCCGGCCCGCTTCAGCAGGGTCCGGCTCTCCAGCAGGCGGTTGAGCAGGATGGCCTGGCGGCCCACCGAACGGCGGACCCCGGCGGCGTCGTACATCACCACGAATCCGATGTAGGCGGTCAGGGCGAACAGCAGGCTGTCGAATCCGGCCTCCGACCCCACCAGGGTGGCCAGGGTGGCGGCCGAGGCCGCGTGGGAGCTGGGCATCCCGCCCGGCTCCAGGGTCCGGCGCCAGTTCATCCTCCCCTCCCAGATAATGGAGGCGAAGGCCTTGAGCACCTGGGTGGAAAGGCCGCTGACCACCACCGCCCACAGGATCTTGTTTTTCAGCAGGTCAAGCACCGGCATGGCAATGCCCTTAAATCTTTAGAACTCGCGGTTGATCATGAATTCGGCCCAGATCATCAGCAAACGCCGGTACTCGCTCTCCGGCAGGGTCTCCAGGGCGGCCACCGCCCGGCGCACGTACTTCTGGGCCAGCTCGGCGGTGTAGGCGATGCTGCCCAGGTCGTGGAGCAGCCTGGTGGCCTGCTTGACCTGGGCGGCCCCGGCCTGGGGATTGCCCAGGGTCTTGAGGAGCAGGCTCTTCTCCAGACGGTTGGCCTCGGACAGGGCGTGATGCACGATGACGGTGCGCTTGCCCTCCCTGAGGTCGGAGCCCACCGGTTTGCCCAGCTTCTTCTCATCGGCGGTGACCCCCAAAATGTCATCCTGCAGCTGGAAGGCGATCCCGCAGTTGGAGGTGAACAGGGACAGGGCCTCCACATAGGGGTGCCGGCTGTTGGGCTGTTCGATGCCGATCATGGCCCCGGCCCGGCCGGCGAACTGGTAGAGGGCCCCGGTCTTCTTCCACAGCATGGCCAGGATCCTCTCCTCGCTCAGCGATTCCGGCGGCATCTTGGAGTACTGCAGGTCCAGGGCCTCCCCCTCGATCAGGTTGCACTGGACATCCACCTCCAGGTCCAGTATCAGCTGGAGGGCCAGGATGGGGCTGACCCCCTTCTCCCGCACCAGCTCGGTCAGCAGGGAGATGGTCCAGCCCTGCTGGAGGTCTCCGGCCAGAATGGCCATGGACTGCCCGTAGTGCCGGGCCTCCTCGCCTTTGAGCCCCAGCCGCTTGATGGCCCGATTCTTCAGCTCCTCGTGGACGGTGGCCCCGCCCCGCCGGGTGCCGTCCCGGTCAATGATGTCGTCGTGCACCAGGGTCCAGGTGTGGTAGACCTCCACCGCCGCCGCCGCCGGGATGGCCCGGTCCTCCTCGCCCCCCACCGCCCCGCAGGACAGCAGCAACACCGCCGGGCGGAGCGATTTGCCGCCGGCCTGGAGGTATTTGTGCACCCCGCAATAGATGTCTTCCGGCTGGAACTGCTCCGGCTTGTCCTTGAGCTTCAGGTACTGGTACACCCTCTCCTTGCGGCATTTGACCTCCTCCATCAGTCGGGCCAGGCCGCTGGTCGGCTTGGCCGTCGATGGCGCTGGCCTCTTGGCCGGGACGGCGGGTTTGGCCGGCCCCTTGCGGGGGGTGGCCTTCCTGGGGGCGGGTTTCCTCTGGGCCATTTAATTATCCTCCAAATCTTGAGATCGGAAGAGCACACGTCTGAACTCCAGTCACCGAATACGATATCG
>CALGNM010000045.1 GCA_937958665.1 uncultured bacterium
GCGACCACCGATATCTACACTCTTTCCCTACACGACGCTCTTCCGATCTTGATCTTGTATTTGTTGCCTTGATGGGGGTCCTTCCAAACGTCTATGAATTCCACCTCCATCTTCCCCTGAAAATCCTTCCGCAGGTCATCCAGGATCGGCTCCATCATCTTGCAGGGGATGCATTTATTGGCCCCCAGATCAACCAACCTGACCGGTTTCGCCGGTTTGGGCATGAGCGTATCGGGATTGGTTTGGCTGCTTTTGGCGGCCTCTTTGACGATGAGGGGCTTTTTACCCTTGTTGATGGTGGTGGTGTCGGTAGCACTCGAACAGGCCGAAAGGACCATTGCCGACAATAAGACCAAGATGGATGTTCTCTTCATAATAGCATCCTTGTTTAGCTGATTATCTTTTTAATCTGTTCAGGAGAAAGAAGATGTCCGGACGACTTTATCACCCCGTCCACCGCCAAAGCCGGGGTCATCATCACCCCAAAGGCCATAATGGCCTTGATGTCGGTGATCTTCTCTATCTCGGCCTGGATGCCCAGTTCGGCCACCGCCTTCTCAGCGTTGGCAGTCAGGGTCTTGCACTTAGGGCAGCCGGTGCCCAGTATTTGAATCTTCATTTATTTCCCCCTTGTATTATGTTTTACTTAAAATCACAGCCACACCCGGACGGTTTTGTCCTAGAATCTTTTTCGCCATAATAACTGATGGCCCCGGCAGCGCAAAGCCTCTGGCAGCCGTGGCAGCCCTCCACACAGCCAACCGGCTTTACCACTACCATCATTCCACCCTTGTCCTCAAACACACCATGGCTGCACTTTTTTTGACAGGCCCCGCAAACGGTGCATTTTTCATAATCGATTATCGGGTACCAGTTCTTTGACATTAGCTAAGCCTCCACAAAATCAGTTAAATAGCTGGTTCTGCTCTTTTAGCGCGCTTTTGATCGTCTCTTCGGCACAGCTTAAAAAGCCCATAATGCAGGGAACTTTAAGGTGATAAAAAACCTGTGTGCCTTTCTTTTCTACCGCTACTATCCCGGCATTCTTTAAAACCGAGAGGTGTTTGGAAACAGTGGTGATATCATCGCCCACCATTTTTGTAAGCTCGCAGACACAAAACGCCTTTTCCGCCAGCTTGTTGGCAATGAATAGCCTGGTGGGATGAGCCAGGGCCTTGATGATGTTGGCCCGGGCCTGATATTTGGCTTTCACTTTTTTATTCATGCTTTTCCCTTATGCTTGGCTATTTGGCATTATAGCCAAATATACGTGATCTGTCAAGAGGGCGCCGGTTATTTTCTTAAGCTACTCTTTATACGCACCGCCTTTACCCGGCGAACAGGTCATGTCCCCACAGCCGGCGCATTCGAACTGGATGGTGGTGTGCAGAATGCCGAATTTATGCTCCAGCATTTCCTGTATCTCCGCCAGCAACGCATCGCTCTGGCTGGTCATCTGGTCGTCTATCTGCACGTGGGCGCTTAAAGCGTGGATCCCGGAGGACAGGCTCCAGATGTGCAAATGGTGCAGGGATTTGACGCCCTTGATCCCGCTCAGGGCCTTTTCGATCTCCGCGCTCTCGATCCCGGTCGGAGCGGCCTCCAGCAAAATGTCCACCGATTCCTTCACCAGTCCGTAAGCCCCCTTCAGTATCATCAGACCTATCAGAACGCTCAATACCGGATCTATCAACACCCAGCCGGTGAAGCGGATGATAAGCCCGCCGATGATCACCGCCGCCGACGACAGCAGGTCTCCCACCACATGGAGGAAGGCGCCCCGCAGGTTGAGATTATCCTTGCTGGAGGCCCGCAGGATGAAGAACCCGGCCAGGTTGACAGCCAGCCCGGCCAGGGCCACAATGATCATCAGTCCGCTCTTGATCTCTGGCGGCGAACTGAACCTCTGCCAGGATTCGTAGAAAATGTATCCCGAAAGGACTATCAGGGTCACCCCGTTTAGCAGGGCCGCCAGTATCTCCAGCCGGTAAAAGCCGTAGGTTTTTTTGGCGTTGGCCGGTGTGGTGGCAAAGCGGATGGCCAGCAAAGATAGTCCCAAAGCCAGCACGTCGGTCAGCATATGCCCGGCATCGGAGATCAGGGCCAGCGAGCCGGACATCCAGCCACCGAAGAACTCCGCCACCATGAAGACCGTGGTCAGAGCCAGAACCCAGCCCAGGCTCCGGGCTCCGTCCCTCCGGCCGTAGCGATGATCGTGTTTGTGTCCGTGCGGCATTTTTTACATTTGCATTGATCCCTCTCCTAATGCGTTAGGAGAGGGTGGGGTGAGGTCAGCAGCAGCCGGAATCCGAACAGCCGCAGCTGCAGGAGCATTTCTGCCTCACTCCCGCCGGAAATGAGATGGCCCCGGCCGGGCAGGCCGGCAGGCACTTCTCCCCGGTCCCGCAGCATTCCTCGGGATTATTGACCACGGCCCTGCCCTTGACAACCTCATAAAGGCCCTTACAGCAGGCGTCAATACAGGCACCGCAGCCGGTGCAGAGGTTGGCATTGATCTTGGGACCGTTATGACCTTTCATGACACCTCCTTTGGTTTTTATTTGCGCCTCAGCCTGCAGACGCATTGACCATGAAGCTCGGCGTTTTTATCAACAATGATCGGCAGCCCATCGCGTTCCCAGTCCACCATTCCCCCGTTCAGGTTGGCAATATCGGTGAACCCTAACTTGCTGAGCTTTTCCACTATCTCCTTGCTCCGCAAGCCGGTGGAGTCGGCCACAATCAATGCACGGTTGCGGGGCAGATTGTCAGCGAATTCCCTAAACCGGCGGTAAGGGCAGAAGAGGACCTCGGGGACATCGAACCTCTTATAGTCGGTGTCGTATTCCTCCCGAACATCCAGGATCAAGGCGCCGGCCTTGGCCTCCTGGCAAGCCTCCCGGGGAGAGAGGTGGATTACCCCCTTGATCAGCAGAGATCGGAAGAGCGTCGTGTAGGGAAAGAGTGTAGATCTCGGGTGTCGCAGTA
>CALGNM010000046.1 GCA_937958665.1 uncultured bacterium
AGATCGTATTCGGTGACTGGAGTTCAGACGTGTGCTCTTCCGATCTTCATTCTCCCGCCTGACCGAGAAAGTTAGGGAGAACGTCTCAGGGATGCGGGTGGTCAAGCATTTCGTCCAAGAGGAGCCGGAGCAGAGGGCTTTTGAGGGATACAGCCTGGACTATTATGCCAGAAACATGAAGCTGGTGAAGGTTTGGGGGGCCTTCTTTCCCATCATCATGTTCATTGCCTCGCTGTCCCAGGGGATAGTTTTCCTGGTCGGGGGAAGGATGGCAATCTTTGGCGTGGTCACCCTGGGGGAATTCGTGGCCTTTTCCGCTTATCTGGGCATACTGATCTGGCCGATGATTGCCATCGGTCAGGCCATTAACGTCTTCCAGCGGGGGGCGGCCTCTCAGGGCCGGCTGAACCGGATCTTCGAGACCCGGCCTGAGATATCCGACGTTCCCGGCAGCCTTGATCCCGGGATGGTCAAGGGAGGCATCTCCTTCGAGGCGGTGACCTTTTTCCATAACGGCAAGACCCGGCCGGCTGTCAGCAATCTGTCATTCAAGATATCACCCCGCCAGCTGATAGGGATAACCGGTTCCATCGGCTCCGGCAAATCAACCATTGCCCATCTTCTGCTACGGCTCTATCAGCCCCAGTCCGGAGTCATCCGGCTGGACGGGCGGGACATTGCCGGATACACCCTGCGGTCTCTGCGGAGACAGGCGGCCTTTGTCCCCCAGGACAGTTTTCTCTTCTCCGACACCATTGCCGAGAATGTCTGCTTCGGCCAGCCGGAGCTTATCGACACTCCGGAGATGGTGCGGGCGGCCCGCATCGCCGCCGTGCATGACGAAATAATGGCCTTTCCCCGGGGCTACCGGACGGTGGTGGGCGAACGGGGGGTCACCCTGTCGGGCGGGCAGAAGCAAAGGGTGGCCCTGGCCCGGGCCCTGTTAATGGATCGGCCGATATTGGTGATGGACGACGCCCTGTCGGCGGTGGATGCTGACACCGAACGCCAAATCCTAAACCGGTTGGCCGATGAGATATCCGGCCGGACTGCCATAGTGATCTCCCACCGGATCTTCGCCATCCAGGATGCCGACCTGATAATGGTGCTGGATGGCGGCCAAGTAGCCGAGCAGGGAACCCACCAGGAATTGCTGAACCTCCAGGGGAAATATTATGAGATGTACCGGCTGCAGCAGCTGGAAAGGGAGCTGGCGGCCCAATAATCAAACAGACACCACTAAGGAGAAATCCATGCAGAAGGAGATGCCGCGGCCGGGCGACACCATAGCTGTCATCAAGACCAACCAGGGGGAGATGCGCTTCCGGCTGTTCGAAGAACAGGTGCCGGAGGGGGTGAAAAATTTCATGGAGCTGGCCCGGGCCGGTAAATACCGGGATGTCCCCTTTCACCGCATCATCAGGGACTTCATGATACAGGGCGGGGATTTTACCAGCCGCAACGGCACCGGCGGACATTCCTACAAGGGCCCGGGGACCACCATCGGGGACCAGTACCATCCGGATCTCAAGCATATCCGGGGGGCCCTGGCCTACGCCAAGACCAGCCAGCCGAACAGCATCGGCTCGCAGTTCTTCGTCGTTCATCCCCAGAAGGGGGCCCATTTCCTTGATCACCCGGCCGGGGGCGGGCCGGCCGAGGGCTACACCGTATTTGGCCAGCTGTACCAAGGGTTCGAGGTGCTTGACGCCATCGCTGGGACCGCCACCGGTCCCAACGACAATCCCCTGAGCCCGATGACCATCCTGGACATAGAGATTGGAACCTATTAAAATCCTACCACCCGACCAGCATCATATTTAATGAGCGAAAACAGCCAGCATAGCGAGTTTGCCGAGGAATCGGCCCTGGGGAGCATCTACGACGCCAGGCTGGTCAGGCGGCTGCTCTCCCTGATGCGGCCCTACCGGTGGCAGATGGCTTTGGCTATCTTGGTGCTGATACTGGTGACCGCCTTCGAACTGGTGCTGCCCTATATCACTAAGGAGGCCATCGACCGCCACATCAAGGTGTCCGGGCGCAAGATGGCCAGCTCCACCGACATTCCCGGCACCTGGCGGCTGTCCCCGGATACGGTTTTGGTGGATCCGGCCCGTCTGGACCGGGCCGGCCAGTATCAGGCAGTGGATTGGGAGAGAAAGGGTCTGCTGGGCCGGGAGAGCTACTACTATTTTCCCACCGCCGGCCTATCCCCGGCAGCCGAGTCCCTGGTCGTCAGCCGTCCCCAAAGGTTCCGGGCCTATGGCGGGCTGTACCTGATCGGCCAAGACGATCTCAGGCGGCTGACTGGTGAGGAGACCGCCCTGCTGCGGGCCCGTGACATCGGGGGGGTGCTTAAATACGGGCTGGCCTTTCTGGCCCTGCTGGCGGTGAGCCTGGTGCTCAATTTCCTTCAGGTGATCCTGATCCAGCTGGTCGGCCAGCGCTTCATGCATTCCCTGCGCCAACGCATCTTCGACAAGCTGCAGTCTCTGGACATGTCTTTTTTCGACCGCAACCCGGTGGGGCGGCTGGTGACCAGGGCCACCAACGATGTGGACGCCATCAACGAGGCCTTCATCTCGGTGTTCGCCCAGCTGTTCCGGGACGTGCTGTTGGTGCTGGCCATCATGGCGGTGATGCTGAAGCTGAACATCCAGCTGTCGCTGGTGGCCTACCTGACCATACCGTTGATCGCGGTGTGGACGGTCTTCTTCCGGATCAAGGCCCGCGACATCTACCGCCGGATCAGAGTCCGGCTGGCCCGGCTCAATGCCACCCTGCAGGAGAATCTGAGCGGCATCAGGGTGATCCAGATCTTCCAGCGGGAAGGGGAGAATATCCGCCGGTTCAGCGCCATCAACCAGGACTACTTTCAGGCCTCGATGCAGGAGGTGCTGGTGATGTCCTTCTTCCGGCCGATAGTGGAGATAATCTCCTCCATCGGGCTGGCCCTGATAATCTACTACGGTGGCGGCAAGGTGATGTCCGGCAGCCTGTCCCTGGGCACCCTGGTGGCCTTCACCACCTACCTGCGGATGTTCTTCCGACCCATCCAGGAGTTGACCGAGAGCTATACCGTCCTACAGTCGGCCATGGCCTCGTCGGAACGGGTGTTCCAGCTGCTGGACGAGCCGGTCAAAGTGGCCCCGCCGGACCAACCGGTCAGGGGGGGGGCGGTCCGGGGGATGGTGGAATTCAAGAATGTCTGGTTCGAGTATGTGCCGGGGGAACCGGTGCTGAAAGACATCAGTTTCAAGGTGATGCCCGGCGAGAAGGTGGCCCTGGTGGGGGCCACCGGATCGGGCAAGACCACCATCATCAGCCTGATCGCCCGGCTGTATGATATCCAGCGGGGGCAGATCCTGCTGGACGGAAGTGACATCCGGGAGATGGACCTCCGCCAATTGCGGGCCTCGTTGGGGGTGGTGATGCAGGATGTCTTTTTATTCTCGGGGGACATCAAGGGAAACATCCGCCTGAATAAGCCCTTGAGTGACCAGGAGGTCAGGACGATCGCCCGCCAGGTCCATGCCGATAGCTTTATCGAGCGTTTTCCAGGCCGCTACGAAGAGGAGGTCAAGGAGCGGGGGGTGACCCTGTCGGTGGGGGAGCGGCAGTTGCTGTCCTTTGCCCGGGCCCTGGCCTTCGACCCCCCGATACTGGTGCTGGACGAGGCCACCGCCAACATCGATACCCCCACCGAGAAGCTGATCCAGGATGCCCTGTCCCGGCTGATGCAGGGGCGGACCTCGATCGTGATCGCCCACCGCCTGTCCACTATCAAGCATGTGGACCGGATATACGTCATCCACAAGGGGGAGATCAGGGAGACCGGCAGCCACCAGGAGCTGCTGAAGAGAAGGGGACTTTACCACCGCCTGTACCACCTGCAAATGGGCGGGGAACTGGCGGCGGAGGCAGGGGAATCATGACGGGGGGCGCATGAAGAAGGAAAGAAGGGCGTTAATTGAGGCCTGCCGCCGGCTGGACCAGCTGGGATTCGTGCCGGCCACCGATGGCAATCTTTCGGTCCGGCTGGATCGCAGCCGGATATTAATAACTCCGTCGATGGTCTCCAAATCCTGCCTTAGGGCAGGGCAACTGCTGATTTGCGATATGGAGGGAAGGGTGGTGGTCGGAAAGGGAAACCCCTCCTCGGAGATGAAGATGCACCTGTTCGCCTATCAGCGGCGGCCCGAGGTCCGGGCGGTGGTTCATGCCCACCCCCCCACCGCCACCGCCTTCGCCGCCGCCAGGAAAGCCTTGGACAAGCCGGTGTTGCCGGAGGTGATGCTGACGGTGGGCAGGATCCCTCTAGCCCGGTATGCCACGCCCTCGACCACCGAGGTGACCCGCTCCCTTGAGCCTCTGATCATGGAGCACAACACCATTTTGCTGGCCAACCACGGGGTCCTGGCCCTGGGACGAAGCCTCTCCGAGGCCCTGCACCGGATGGAGCGGACTGAGCATTTTGCCAGGGTGATGGCGGCCGCCCAGGCCTGGGATGGGCCGGCCATCCTGAACAAGGGGCAAATAAAAAAGCTGCTTGACACCTTCGGCGATTTCTGATATCTTCCAACCGGTAGAGTATCAACAAACCAAATAATGAAAGGATCACCCATGAAGACCTTAAGGATAACCCTGGTTGCGGTGGCGGCCCTGATGATGTCACTGAACCTGGGCTGCAGCAAGACCGAGGACCCGGCGGCCCCCACCAACACCTCCACCCTGACTCCCACCCAGCAGACCACCTATGCTACCATGGCCGAGACTAATTCGGATATGGCCATCAGCTTCGCCAAGGGCTTCTCGGGAGGGCTGGCCGGCTGGTCCCCCAGCACCAGCAAGGCCGCCCCGGCCGATGCCAAGATCGATTCCGGGTGGGCCCTCTACGGCGGCACCCACAGCAACCATTTCAACCCTACCGCCAGCTCGGGTTGGTATTTCTACAACCTGATCTACGACATAGACACAGTTGGCACCAAGGACACCATTGTCTACTGGGTGAAATACACTGATGATGTCTGGGCCAACCCCAGCGCGGTGGTGACCAGGGTGGACTGGGACATGAACAAGACCGAAACCGGGCTGGTCACCGAATATTCAGCCTTTGCCACCCAGCAGCCGGCGGCCACCACCCACAGCGGAGGCTGGTACGTAGGGGTCAGCGCCTCCGGGGCCACCGTGTCTTGGGAATTCTTGTGGAATGACGTTACCCAGAGCGGCTGGGACACCATTCCTCGCACCTGTGCTGGCAGCTTCAGCTACACCGGATATTTCGGGCTGTCCGGGAACACCACATTTACCAACGGCGCCGGCTCTGGCATTGCCAAGTACAATGGGGAGCAATTCGCCAAATTCACCTATAAGAACGACGGAACCGGATACTATACCCTGGCCGCCGACAATTATGTCCAGCAGTATCCTTTCGACTGGTAATCGGATCATAAAGAGAGAGGGCGCCCCCGGGGCGCCCTCTCTCTTTTATTTGCGGGGAGGAGGCCAGACCTGTCGCCCGGAGATGAAGGTCTTGACAAACTCGGCCCGCTGGAAGACCATTCGGGCCAATACCTGCTCGGACCCCTCCTCATCCAGGCCCCTAATCCTCACAATGGAGAAGTCCGCCTGTTTGCCCGGCTCCAAACTGCCGAGGGAATCATCCAGGCCCAGCGATTGGGCCGCCCCCAGGGTGGCCATATGGAACAGGGATCTCATACTCTGCAGGTTGGTGTAGTAGCCGTCCCTCATCACCTCCAGCATCGACGGTGAGGGTCCGGCGGCCAGGTCGGAGCCCAGGGCCAGCTTGGGGTATCCTGCCCAGTGTTCTAGGGGGAAACGGCCGGAGTGCAGGAACAGATTGGAGGATGGGCAGTGTATGACGGCGCATTCTCGGTCGAACACTAGCTGGCGTTCGGCCGGAGAAAGGTGGATACAGTGGGCCAGCAGGGTTTTGGGGGTGAGCAACCCGAACCGGTCGTAGACCCCGGCGTAGCTCTTGGCCCAGGGGAAGCTACTTTTAACCCGAGCTATCTCCTGGAGGTTCTCCGACAGATGGGTCTGGATGAAGAGGCCCCCCTGTCGGGCCAGTCTTCCGATGGATTTCAGAAAATTCGGTGAACAGGCCGGGGCAAAGCGTGGATTGAGCGAGAAAAACAGGCGCCCCTCGCCGTTATCTGCTTTGAAAACCTCCGCCAGTTCCCGGCATTCCCCGATGGCCTGGTCCGGGTTCTGCTTGAGGCGGGCGGGTACGTTCCGGTCCATCAGGGTGTAGCCGATCAGGGCCCGGATGCCGCACCGCTTGGCCTGATGATGGGCGGCCAGCACTCCTTGGTAAAAATTGGTGTACAGGGCGGAGCAGGTGACTCCGTTGGCCAGCAGAATCTCCAGGTAGTCCCGGGATGATCGCTCAGCCTCTCGGCGGCCGGCCAACATTAGCTCGGCCGGGTAGATGTGTTTTTTCAGCCAGCCCAACAGGGTGAAACCGGTCCGTCCGACTGCCTGGTGTTGCGACAAATGGCTGTGGCAGTCTATGAGTCCCGGGATGATGATGGTGCCTTTGGGAATCCTTATAGGCTTCAGCCCGGCGATATTCCTCCGGGGGCCAGAATGGACGATCACCCCGTCCCGGCCGTAGGCCAGCAGTCCCGGGGCGATCCATTTGGCCCGGCCGGGAGAGAGCGGGCTCAATAGCGGTCCTTCCAGGCCATAGAGTTCTGGCATCACTCCTCCAGCATCGAGGTGAATTCCTTCTCGCCGATCACCTTGATTCCCAATGATCGGGCCTTGTCCAGTTTGGAGCCGGGCTCGCTGCCGGCCAGCACCAGGGAGGTCTTTTTAGAAACGGAAGATGTTACCTGGCCGCCCCGGGAGATGATCTGTTCCGAAGCCTGCTCCCGGCTAAAATTCTCCAGAGTCCCGGTCAGCACCACGGTCAACCCGGCAAAGGTCTGGGGAAGCCCGGCCGACTGCTCGGCTTCCAGGCTAACCCCGGCCCTTCTCAATTTATCCAGGACCATCAGATTTTTCCGGTTGGCGAAGAAGCCCTCTACCGATGCGCCTACTGCCGGGCCCAACCCGTAGATCTGCGATATGTCATCGCAGCTGGCTTGACGCAGCTTGTCCATGGAGCCATACTTGCGGACCAGGAGCCGGGCCACCTGTGCCCCCACGTTGGCGATACCCAAGGCCGTCACCACCTTCCAAAACGGGTTGTGCCTGCTCCGATCTATCGCTTCCAGCAGATTGCGGGCCGATTTGTCGCCCATCCGCTCCAGCTTTACCAGTTGACTGCCCTGGATGAAAAACAGGTCCCCGTAATCCCTGACCAAGCCGGCGTTGACCAGTTGCTCCACCACGGCCGCCCCCAGCCCCTCGATGTCCATGGCCCCGCGGGAGGCGAAATACTCGATGCGCCCCTTGACCTGGGCCGGGCAGGAGACGTTAGGGCAGCGCCAGGCTGCCTCCTCCGGGCTACGGCTGAGAGGCTCGCCGCAGGAGGGGCAGTTCTTGGGCATGGCCACCGCCCGGGCCTGGGCCGGCCGTTTTTCGGCCACCACCTTGACGATCTGGGGGATGATCTCGCCGGCCTTCTCCACGAATACCGTATCCCCGTAGTGGATATCCTTCTTGCGAAGCTCATCCTCGTTGTGGAGCGATGCCCGGGATACAGTGGTTCCGGAGAGCGGCACCGGCTCCAGAATGGCCACCGGGGTCACCACCCCGGTGCGTCCCACACTAAATTCAATGTCCTTCAATACGGTGGTGGCCTGACGGGCCGGAAACTTGTAGGCAATAGCCCAACGGGGGCTGTGGGCCGTGGCCCCCAATATCCTTTGTTGATCAAAGGAGTCCACTTTGATCACCATGCCATCGGTCTCGTAGTCCAGGCTGTCCCGCTTGTTCTCCCAATAATTGCAGAACTCAATTACCTCTCCGATGTCGCTGCAGAGCCGGGTCTCGGGGTTAACCCGGAATCCAACCCTTTTCAGGGCCTGCAGGGTCTGGATATGTCCGGTCAGCCCCCGGGGCGTCTGTCCTACTCCGTAAATAAATATCGATAGTTTGCGTGAGGCTACTATTTTGGCGTCTAATATCTTTAATGTTCCGGCTGCCGCGTTTCGTGGATTGGCGAAAAGCTCCTTTCCCATTTCCTCTCTTTCTTTATTTATCCGCAAGAATTCCTGGCGGGGAAGGTAGACCTCGCCCCGGGCCTCGACATCCGACAACTCTGCCAATTCGCCGGACAATGCCAAGGGGATGGCCCGGATGGTCTTGAGATTGGCGGTGACGTCATCTCCCTTGGTTCCATCGCCTCGGGTGGCGCCGACTATCAGCCTTCCTTGGCGGTACTGCAGGGACACTGCCAGCCCATCTATCTTCAGTTCGGCTGCATACCGGTATCTTTGCCCTCCCAACAGCTTTTTTATCCGGGCATCGAACTCCCTAAGATCGCCAGCTGAATAGGTGTTGTCCAACGACAGCATCGGGAAGCGGTGGCTTACCGTCCGAAACGATTCCAGCGGCTGTCCCGCCACCCGCTGGGTGGGGGAGTCGGGGGCGACCAGGTCCGGGAACTGCTGCTCCAGCTCGGTGAGACGGCCCATCAGTCCGTCGTACTCTCGGTCCGAAATAGACGGGTTGTCCAGCACGTAATAGCGGTGGTCGTGTTCGAAGATCTCCCGACGAAGCCGCATGATTTCTTCCTGAGCTGTTCTTCGGTCCATGTCAGTCCTATTGCATTATTTGCCTTGACGGCAATAGGATACTACATTATAATAATCCACGTCAAGCAGGATGACGGAAAGATTTGGATATAACGAAGCAAAATAAGGCCACCCCAGCCGCCGAGTCCGAACTGTTCCTCCGGCTCAAGCAGGTCTTTTCCTCTTACAACGGCAGCGCCCCGGATATGGCACTACTGGAGAGGGCCTATAATGCCGCCCGGGAGGCCCACCGCAGGCAGTCCCGGGCCTCGGGCGAGGAATACATCGTCCACCCCTTATCGGTGGCCCTGATCCTGGCCGAGATCAGGATGGATTCCGCCACTATTGCCGCTGCCTTGTTGCACGATGTGATAGAGGACACCGGCCTGGATTACCAGGTTTTGTCAAGGGATTTTGGCCGGCCGGTGGCCGACCTGGTGAGATCGGAAGAGCGTCGTGTAGGGAAAGAGTGTAGATCTCGGTGGT
>CALGNM010000047.1 GCA_937958665.1 uncultured bacterium
CCCGGCTCCGGCCAGTTCCGCACTGGCCCGGCCGGCCTCCGCTATTTTGGGGTTGACCAGACAGTCGGCCGGCGGCAGATCCTTGGGCAGTTCATGATGGTCGGTGATGATCAGCTGCATCCCCCTTTGGCGGGCGTATTCCGCCTCATTAAGGTTGGAGATGCCCGAATCCACCGTCACCAGCAGCCCTACCCCCACCTCCAATAGCTGGTCCATCACCTTTTGGTCCAGCCCGTAATGGCCGGATGATTTGGGCGGAATATAATAAATCGGTTCGGTCCGGTTTTTGAGAGCGTCCAATAATATCAAAGTGCTGGCTATGCCGTCGATATCGTCGTGGCCCCAGACGGCCAGCTTCTTTCCGCTTTGGCAGGCCTGCCGGATGATTTCACCGGCCCTCTGCAGGGACCCCCAATCCCGGGGATCGGTCAGTCCGCCATCGCCCGGCGATTTTATCATTCTTTCCATGGTCAAAAACAGGCCCCCAATGATAGCGAATGGATCTGCCCCAGCCCCCCAAAGGAACGGAAGCCGTAGCCGATGCTCAGATCCCGCTGGCCGAGCCGTTTTATCTCCAAGCCCAGCCCCAGCGGGGAACGCTCCTCCCGGCCAGGATTGCGTTCGTAACCCAGTTTCAGCGACAGTTCCCTGATTGGCGAATACTCCAAGGACAGGCCTGGGTTTCCTGGGCCATCGCTCCGGCTGTAGTGCAGGCTGCCGGCTGCCCGCCCCTCAAGCAGTGAGGCCCTGAGCCCGACAGAAGTCTGGGTAGCGAGGGGTCGTCTAACCTCGCTGTTGCGTGGGTATTCCGGTCCCAGGTTGCGCGCCACCAAACTGGCCAGAAAGATCCCCTGCCTATATCCCAAGGCGATGTCCGAGCTCCAGCCCCAGTCATAACGGTCCGGCAAGCCAAGCCGGGAGGCCCGGGCGTAGATGCCGGCCATCCAGCGCTGGTCCAGGGCCAGGCCATATCCCAACCCCAAAAGAGATGCCTGGGACTGGATGGTGCCCAGTGGCTGTCCGTCATCGTCAATCCTGGTCAACGATCCCAAAGACCAGTAACCCAGACTCAGGGAGGCCGCTCCCCATCGGCCGAATGGCTCGATAGCATCAGCCGAGCCGGCGTAGACCTCCTGCCACCATTGGGTGCCGGCGGCGCTCAGCCAGCGGCATTTGGCCAGTCCCAGATAGGCGGGATTCTGGGAAGCCCCGGTCTGCGTCAGGGGTAAAAAATATGATCCGTCCCCCAGCGCCACCCGGTCGGGCGAGGCCGGTAAATCCCAATAGAGGACCTGGGAGTATCCCTGGCTGGCGGCCAGGGCTAGCCAAAGCATGACAAAAAGCTTTCTCATCGCGACACCATGGTCCTTCCCAGGCTGGTCCTGGTTTCAACATCCGAGCGTTGCTCCAGCCTGATGATGTAAAGTCCGTTGCCCACCGGTCGTCCGGCGTAATCCCTGCCGTCCCAGTTGATGGGCTGGCGGGGATCCTCCCCCTCCAGTTCCCTGACCTTGGCCCCGCTCAGGTCGTAAATGACCGCCCGGACCGAGCGGGAATCGTCTAGGGGCACGAAGACGATGCTGGCGCTGCCCTTCACCGGAGTGGGCCAGGTGGCCACCTGGCTGCTGCTGTAGTTGTTGATGCTGCTGCCCGAGATCACCTCGATGAACACCGGGCTGGTCCAGGCCCGGTCTCCGTCGGTCTGCAGGGCCTTGGCCAGCAGATAATTGCTGCCCAGCCGCAGATCCTTGTCGAACTCCCAGGAGACCAAGGTGTCGGCCGGGATGACCGACAGAGAGTCGGAGAGCCGGCCGTTGGTGTATAGGTAGATCCTCTTGAAGCTGGTGGCGGCCTGGGCTTTGACCCTGACCCGGCATTTCCCGGCAGAACTGATGAACCGCTGCCCCTGCCACCGTCCGTCAACTGATAACAACAGGCGAATCCGGTCGCTGGCTGGGCTGACCTCCATGGCCGTGGTGCGTCCGGCCTCCAGGGCCTCCAGCACCGCCTGTTTGGTAAGGGTGTCGGCCCACACTCCGGTCAGCGGAATGTTGCCGGAGGAATTGATCCGGTTGCCCCAGTTCCGGTGATGGTTGTCCTGATTGGCTGAGGCCCCCAAGTGCCAGCCCCTCTCCAAGGCTCTAAAATAGGCCGTCTCGTAGAGGGTGCTGCTGTTAAGCACCTCGATCAGGTCCATGGCCCGGTCGTAGTCGCGGTAATAATAGAGGTCGTTGAAGTTGCTGTTCCACGATGAATCGGGATGGCAGTACATGGCCGGCCGCGCCTGGCCCAGGATCCAGGAGTAGCATCCCAGCAGGTCGGTGTTGTTGTATGGCCATAGGCCGGGGGCCTCCCAAACGTTGATGTGTCCGAATCCGCTGCTCCCGATGCTGCCCACCTCCTGTCCGGCCAGGGCCACGAACCGGCCCGGCGAGGTGATTGTGTCGGCCACCAGTCTGAGGTTGGCGTAGTTCTCCGGGGTGATCGAGTAGCTAACCCCGCCGAAGCTGCCTCCGTTGTTGTGTTCGGTCAGGGCCTGAATATCTATCCTAGCCACGTCCCGGGCATAGGCGAAAGCGGTGTCGGGGGTGCTCTCCCCGTCCGAGTAGCTGGTGTGGGCATGCAGGTTGCCAAAATAGCATTTCAGCTCGGCACCGGCCGTTGACACTGCCAGGGCTATTCCGATAGCCACCATCGTTGCGTGTTTTTTCATTTCAGCAGGGCCTCCCCTCCAGATCGGAAGAGCGTCGTGTAGGGAAAGAGTGTAGATATGGGTGGTCGTCGTATC
>CALGNM010000048.1 GCA_937958665.1 uncultured bacterium
CGACCCCCGAGATCTACACTCTTTCCCTACACGACGCTCTTCCGATCTAGCCGTAGGTATCATAATAACGCCAGCGCAACCGGCAGTTGGCCTGGCCATCCAGGGCAGCCACCCGGTAGGTTGGATACTGGGATGAAGGGTAACGGCTGTTGGCCACGCCGGTCCACCCCACCAGCTTGGTCCAGCTGGTTCCTCCGTTGACGGAATAATCCACGTTAAAGGAATCGTTGGCGGCATAAAAATGGTGGGCCCCATACCAGGTAAGGGAGCAGCCCGAAACAGCGGCACAACTGAACACCGGTGACAGCAGATACTCATTATTGGTCCCGTTATAGGCATCAGCGTTACACATCCACCACTGGGTCCCCGATGGAGACCCTCCTCCCACAATATTGGTGGTGCCCCAGGTCCAATCATCCAAGGCGCTGCCGTTGTTGGAGACCTTAGAGAAAGATCCGTTGTTGGCCTCAAAATCGCTGAAAAGGATTGTATCCATCGAGGCGGTGTTTATCAGCACGCTGTCGCCCTGGACCTTCAGCCGGGACAGCAGGTTGCCCGAGAACTGGTAACCGACCTTGGCCAGCCAGGAGCAGCTGTTGGCAGTCATCATGGTGTCTATAGTGAAGGTCCGGACATCGCCGTAGGGGCCGTAGGCGTTGGTGCCGGCCGGATCGCGGGCCTGCACCTTCCAGTAGTAGGTTTTTTGGTTCTTCAGGGCCGTGGAGAAGGTGTGGGTGGCAATGGCCCCGCTGGCCACCGTTCCCGTGGTCACCTGGTTGGCGGCGGTGGCAAAGCTGGACAGGGTGTCATAGGTTATTCGGAAATCCACCGGGTTGGCCTCGGGGTCTATGGCCGAGAAGCTCAAGGCCGGTGTCTTGGTCGGCACCCGGGCGTAATCGAACAGTTTGGTCTGCTTGGGACGTCCGGGAACGGCGTTGGAAAGGTCACCGCAGATCACCAGGGCATAGGGCTGGGGCCCGGCATTGACGGCCGCCGCAGTTACGGTTATGGTCCAGGTCCGGCTGTTGGCCGATGACCCGGCCAGCCAGACCACCTCCTCGGGGTTGGTGGTGTCGGCGTTGCCGCCGATGGCCGAGTAACCTCCGGTTCCGAAGACATTGCCCAGGTAGGTGGTGGCCCCGCTGGCCACAGTCAGGTTGAGGTTGTTGACCGAGATGTCAGTCACCGGCATGGCGCTGGGATAGTCGAAATACACCAGCACCACCTTGAAGTCCTGGGTGGCGGAGGGGCCGGTGGTGATGGTATAGGTGTGGGTCTGGCCGGCGGCGGTGAAGCCGTAGGTCTCATCATAAAGCTTGGTCTTGCGGGCGTCACCCGAGAAGAAGAGCACGTCGTCCAGCACCACCGCCCCCCAGCCCTGGCCCTGCGAAGGAACGTTCTTGGTGGCCGTGCTGTTGAGGGCATCGGTGCTGTAGGCCCCGGGCGAGTTGCGGGTGGAGGCCATCATCATGGCCTTCATCAGGGCGCCCGACGGGGTGGCGATGGCATCGGCCGGGGTCTTGGTCCCCGATGGGTACCAGCCCTCGGTCAGGTACTGCCGGACCAAGGCGCACAGCCCGGCCGCGGTGGGGGTGGACATGCTGGTGCCCCCCATGGTGTAAATGCCTGAGTTGTTGCTGGTCAGGCTGCCGTCGGAATCCACCGACCAGATGTTCCAGCCTCCGGACGCAGAGAGGGTGGGCCTCCTTAGCCCCTCCCGGGTGGGACCGTGGGAACTGAACTCGGCCATGTCCAGGATCTCATTGCGGGTGGTACCGCCAGTGGCCGACCAGGTGGATCCATCGCCAAATCCCGACTCGTTGGCCCCACAGCAGACGATGTTCTTGGCGGTAGCCGGGGTGTTTACCGAATCGTTGTTGGTGTTGGAGTTTCCGGCCGATCGGAACATCAGTAGGTCCTTGTGGTCCCAGGCGCAGTAGTCCAGCTGCTGGGCGTTGAGGGTATAGCTGGAGAGGCCACCCGGCCCCTGTCCCCAGGAGGACGAGGTAATGCGGGCTCCGGCATTGTAGGCCCAGATGTAGATGTCGGAGTAGTCGTTGGGCAGAACCAGGGCATCCCCGGCCCCGCCGATGTCGGTGAAGGCCAGCTTGGCCATCGGGGCCATGCCCATGGCCCGGGCCAAGACGGTGTCTGAAAGAAGTCCGCTGTGGGTGCTGTTCATACTGTCGGCTGCGATGGAGCCGTTGGTGTGGGTGCCGTGGCCGGACGAGGTCAGGTCGAAGGTGTCGGCATGGACGTTATAGCCCACGATCTTGCGGTGGCCATTGTAGGTCACGTCGTAGATGCTGTCCTTGTTCTTGTCGTAGATGGGCTTCAGTCCCGAAGGGTCGCGGAAATAAACGTTGTCCCAGTCCAGGCCGGTGTCGTCATCGCCCACTATCTGCCCCTGGCCGTAGATGCCCCTGCTATATATTGGCAACTTGAGCGAATCGTCGGCCGATTTGATACGCAGCTTGGACTTCCAGGTGGTGCTCGAAGAGCCCATGCCGGTGGTGTCGCGGCTTTGGTTTATCCACCGGCTCCAGGCATTGTGCAGCACCGGCTGGTAATAGCGCTCCACCCAGTAGGTTTCCGGGTAGTTGGCCGCCTCCCTGGCTACCTCCACCGCCAGGTCCTCTGGCACGGATATCTTGACGATGCCTCCCCCGGTCTGCTCGATCCTCACCCCCATCCGGGAGGCCAGCCGCTTCTCCACCACCGATGGGTCCTCGCCCTTGAAAAGCGCCACATTCAACAGTATTCGGCCTTCTTTATCCTCGGAATACTTGGCCGGGGGCGACAGCAGGTCTGGGCTGATGCGAAAGGCCGGCTGGTAATAGCCGACGAAACGGACGAAAGGAAGCTTCTCTATGCCGGCCTTGGCTTCCCCTTTCATCTTGACCACCCAAGCGTGGTTGGGGATGTAGTCGTCCATCAGCCTGATGCCTTTGGCCTTGAGTTCCCCCCGCCAGGAGTCCTGCATCGGGCCGCTGAACTGGACCAGGTAATAGGCTTCCTCGTCGGCCTTGACGGCATCCACCCGCTCCAGGCCCAAAGCCTTGTAAGACGGCATGCCTTTGTCGGTGGAGAAGTGACCGATCCTGAACTTGACGACATCCTGCCCGCCGGCCCAAACTGAACCGGCAATGGCCGTCAGCGTCAGCCAAAGCGTAAGAAAAACTTTATACATTATCCCCTCCCTGTTTATTGATATTCACATCGGTTGATTATATCACAAACATTTCTGCATTTCCATAAGCCAACAGCAGCCTGTTATGCAGGCTGCTGTTGGAAATCGGCAGATCGGAAGAGCGTCGTGTAGGGAAAGAGTGTAGATCTCGGTG
>CALGNM010000049.1 GCA_937958665.1 uncultured bacterium
GATTTGCGAGGATCTGTCCCTAGTACGAGAGGACCGGGATGGACGAACCTCTAGTGTACCAGTTGTTCCGCCAGGAGCAATGGCTGGGTAGCTATGTTTGGTCGGGATAACCGCTGAAAGCATCTAAGTGGGAAACCCACCTCAAAACTAGATCTCCCTTCATGCTTGTCATGACTGAAGGCTCCCTGTAGACTACAGGGTTGATAGGCCACCGGTGTAAGATCCGCAAGGATTTCAGCCAAGTGGTACTAAATTGGCCGTGAGGCTTGACCATTAATATTTAAAGTTAATAGCCGTTGTTCTGCAATCGACGGCCAAGGCTTGGGTATCATGCCATTACGATTTAAGATCCCTGTTCGGTTTTCAACCTTTTTCGCTTTCCTCTGGGGGAGCGGATGGGGATAGAGAAAGATTTTCGGCGGTTATACCGAGAGGGTCACACCCGTTCCCATTCCGAACACGGAAGTTAAGCCTCTCAGGGCCGATGGTACTGCTTAGGCAACGTTGTGGGAGAGTAGGTCGCCGCCGGATTAAATACGGAGCCCCCGCTTTTAGCGGGGGTTTTCTTATTGCCGGGAGCAAATCCGCCCTATTGTCATTCCCGTGAAGCTTGTCCTCGTGAAAACGGGGAACGGGAATCCAGGTTTTTAACCTAACTCCACCCTTAGCAGGATATCCATATAGGCGGACAAGTTAACCCCTCTCCTAATTTATTAGGGAAGGGGTTTTGCCTTGTGCAATCATTTTCAGTTTTCTAAAGAATTAATTAAGAATGATACTTGACAAATCACTAATTAATGCTTATAATATATAAGTAAAAAGAATAACACTTATATAATATTGTATTTATTAATTAACTTGGAGATAAAATGAATACCAAAAAATGGTTAAATAATAGATACGAAATTCTTTGGCAGCAATACGGAGTTAATAAATTTACGACCGAGCAGGCTGCGGTATTATTGAAAGAGAAAACCAATGACAAACCGGATGCTGTAAATACAATTCTATCGGAATTAAGGAAAAGCGGCCTTTTGTCCGCCGAATTTGATCCAAAGGATGCCAGAAAAAGAATTTATTCCTTAAAAAGCAAGGATGAGATAATAACCGAAACCTTGGAAATAAACAATCAAACAATTACCCGCAGCGGTTTGGAAACGCTCTTTAAAAAAGCTGCCGATTTGATACGCACCAGGGTAGATTATAGCTTTATATTGGTTCTGCTTTTTTACAAACGAATAAGCGATAAATGGGAGAACGAGTATCAAAAGGCTTACCAGGAGGCTATAGCAAACGGGTTTACCGAAAAAGAGGCCCAAAAGGAAGCGGCCAACGAAAGTTACCACGATTTTAATTTGCCCCAAGCCTATCTTTGGGAAAACATCCGCAAGGACCCGGCCCGCCTGCCGGAGAACTTTTCCAAGGCAATGAAAGCGCTGGCTGACAAGAATCCGGAATTAAAAGAAGTCTTCGAAAACATGGACTTTGCCCAGTTCACCAATAACCGGGAAAATGCCGAATTATTAAGGCAGTTGGTGGAGCTTTTCAGCGCTCAATCATTGCATCAAGTAAAATCAGACATCATGGGCGATGCCTATGAATGGATATTAAAATTTTTCGCCCCCCAAAAAGCCAAAGAGGGCGAAATTTATACCCCGCGTGAAGTAATTCATCTCTTGGTTCGTTTGATGGAACCCAAACCGGGCAATTCCGTTTATGATCCGACCTTAGGTTCGGCCGGGATGCTGATTTTAGCTTATCAGCACCTTAAAGAACTGCATGGCGATAAACAGGCCGACAAATTATTTTTATACGGGCAGGAAGCTAATTATAAAACCCTGGCTTTATCCAAGATGAACCTTTATATACACGATATCCGCAATGCCCAGATAATGCCCGGCGACACCTTGCTTTATCCGAAATTTAAAGAGGGCGGAACCATAAAAAAGTTTGATATCGTTATTGCCAATCCCCCCTGGAATCAGGACGGCTATGATGAGGACGTTTTGAAAAAAGGGGAATTTTACCGTGACCGCTTCAATTACGGCCCCACCACCAAGCAATCGGCCGACTGGGTGTGGATCCAACATATGCTGGCTTCGGCCAAAGAAAAGAACGGCAAGGTGGGCATAATAATTGACAACGGGTGTTTATTCCGTGGCGGCAAGGAAAGGGCCTTAAGAATGGCGGTTTTAAAGGTGGATCTGATGGAGTCCGTAATATTGCTGCCGGAAAAACTGTTTTACAACACCCCGGCGCCCGGCGCCATCGTAACTTTTAATAAAAATAAACCCAAAGACCGGGCGAACAAGGTTTTATTCATTAACGCCAGCCAGGAATTCATCCAACATCCCGAAGTACGAAAGCTGAATGCTTTAAGCGAAGCCAACCAGAAGAAGATAATTGATGCCTTCATGAATTTCCAGGAGAACGAGGGATTTTCAAGGGTGGTGGATATTTCCGAGATCGCCGAAAAGAACGATTATAACTTGAACGTCACCCTATATGTGTACCCCGAGGAAATTATCGAACATATAGACATTAAAAAGGAATGGGCCGGGCTGCAACAAACAGAGAGTGAGGCTAAGGAGCATGAAAAGAAACTGGAAAAATATTTGAAGGAACTTGGTTATATTTAACAAAAAAAACCCTTCCCTATGGAGAAGGGCAGGGTTGGGTCAAAACGGAGATGTATGTTCAAACCGAAATATTCTTATACCGATAATATCGTCAACAACTTAACCTTGATCGCCGAGGCGAGAACGGTCATTTTGAATGCTCCGCTGGTGCCAAAGTGGGAAGTATCGTTGCGCCGGGATGCTTTGATTCACAGCGCCCATGCCTCCACCGCCATCGAGGGCAATCAACTGACCTTGGAAGAGGTCAGCGCCCTGGCCCAGGGCCGGGACATTATGGTCCGGCGAAAAGACAAGCAGGAAGTGATAAATTACCTGAAGGCTTTGGAGAATATACCCGCATTTGCCCAAAAAGCCGTTTTGTCCGTGCCCGACCTTTTAAAAATTCAGAAACAGGTAACGGCCGGCACCTTGGATGACCCCAAGGACGAGGGCGCTTTCCGCGCCTGCCGGGTGGCGGTGGTGAATAAAGCCACCAAACAGATCGTGTTTGAGCCGCCGGCGGTCAAGCTGGTAAAGCCGCTGACCGTGGATTTTCTCAAATGGTTCGATTCACCGTTGGCTCTTAAAATAGACCCGGTGCTGCAGGCGGGCATAGCCCATTATGAATTGGTTCGCATTCACCCCTTTGTTGACGGCAATGGCCGCACCGCCAGGGTTTTGGCTTCGCTGGCGCTCTACAAACGGGGCTTTGATGTTAAACGGTTCTTTGCCTTAGACGATTACTACGACCACGACCGTCCGGCCTATTATAGCGCCCTTAAAAGCGTGGACAAGAATACTCTGGACCTTACCGGTTGGCTGGAATACTTTACCGGAGGCGTGGCGGTCAGCATTAAGGGCGTTAAGGACAAGGTTATGGCCTTAAGCCGGGATGTGAAGGTTCTTAAAGACAAGGGGCAAATTGCCTTGACTGCCAGGCAGATGAAGATTGTGGAGTTTATTAACGATAATGGGAAAATAAGCAATAAAGACATGCAGACCATGCTTAAGGTTTCGCCCCAGGCGGTGCACAAGGAGATTACCAAGTTGGTGAAGCTGGGCGTGGTTAAGACAGTGGGTCTGGGCCGGGCCATGCATTACGAGTTGGCATAGGGTTGATGATTTGGTTGATGATTTGGTTGATGATTAATTTATAACATAACAACTCAATAAAAGGTTCTTATGGACATAAAAACATTAGAAGTAACAGATGTGTTGAAAATACACGAAATATTAGTTAGTGAATTCGCACAAAGTGGTGATCCAATTGTACCGGCTGGCCCAAGACCTGGCGGATTATTAGAATCAGCAGTAACCCGTCAGTTTACAAGCCTTGGTAATGTAAATAAATATCCTGATCCAATTAGCAACGCGGCAGCACTAGTGTATGGGCTTTGCTGTAATCACCCCTTTCATAATGGCAATAAAAGAACAGCATTAGTTTCATTGTTAGTTCATCTTGATAGGAATAAATACACACTAACAGGTACAGACCATAGAGAATTATATAATTTTATTCTTGATTTAGCTGACCACAGGTTGATCAAAACATTGGTGAAAGGTAAAAACACAGACCCTAAGGCAGAACCCGAACAGGAAATGCAGGCTATTCAAGTATGGCTAAAAAAACATATAAAGCGCATACAAAAAGGTGAGAAGCAAATAACATATCGCCAACTGAAGCAAATATTGGGTAACTTTAATTACGGTTTAGAAAACCCAAAGGGTAATTCGATAGATTTAATTAAATATGAAGAAAAACGAATCCACCTTTTTAGCAAAGAACGAATAAGAAAGCCCAAAAGGATTGGTTCAATAGGATATCCTGGAGACACACATGTTGTTGCATTAAATACTTTAAAATTGGTGCGTAAAATGTGTAATTTAACTGAAGATGATGGTTATGACTATGATACTTTTTATAATTCGGGTGCTATAGATCGGAAGAGCGTCGTGTAGGGAAAGAGTGTAGATCTCGGTGGTC
>CALGNM010000050.1 GCA_937958665.1 uncultured bacterium
GATCGTATTCGGTGACTGGAGTTCAGACGTGTGCTCTTCCGATCTGATTCTGCGCCGACCATATCTACTACGGGCGGCGGCTGAGGAAATTCTCCCCCAGCCGTGTGGTTGACGAGATCGAGCACAACCTCCAAGCCTATGGGATACGCGAATTCCTGTTCTGGGCCGAATCCTTCACCCTGGACCGGCAGCATGCTTTGGCGGTGGCCAAGGAGATATCGTCACGCCAGCTGGATGTCGGCTGGGTGTGCAACAGCCGGGTGGACCAGGTGGACCGGGAAATGTTGCAAACATTCAGGAAAGCCGGCTGTTGGATGATCGGCTTCGGTGTGGAATCGGGCAGCCAGCGGGTGCTGGATCTGATGAACAAGGGCACCACGTTGGAGCAGACCCGCCAGGCGGTGAGTTGGGCCCAGGGGGCCGGGCTCCAGGTGACCGCCCACGCCATGATCGGCTATCCCGGCGAGACCGGGCAGGAGATCCGGCAGACCATAGATTTGGTAAAGAGCCTGAGGTTCGACTATGCCCAATTCTATGCGGCAGTCCCCTTTCCCGGCTCAGAGTTGTATGCCGAGGCCAGGGGCCGCGGGATGATAGTCAACCCGGACTGGCGGTATTTCGAGCAGAACTTCTGCGTCATCCGGACTGACCAGCTGGAGCCCTCCGAGGTGGAGGAATGGCGCCGGCGGGCCTTCCGGGAGTTCTATCTCCGGCCGGGCCAGGTCATCAGGACCGCCAGGAGGCTGAGATCGTTGGCGGCCTGGCGGCAGGCGCTGAAGGCCCTCCAGGAGTTCGGGAGGTGGGCGGGATGACGGGGCCAGATATATTTCGCCATAGGATCTGCCAGATCGCCGCGGTTTTGGTTTTGACATCGGCCGTCTATCTGCCGGCCCTCAAGGCCGGCTTCATGTATGACGACCGCTTCTTCATCCAGGAGAACCCCAAGATCCGGGAGTGGCGCTACCTGCCGGAGTACTTCACCGACTCGGCCTATTCCATGGCCAGCATCTTCTGGGACGGCATCTGGCGGCCCTTGAGGACCGTCAGTTATCTGGCCGATTACAAGATCTGGGGGTTAAACCCCTTCGGATTCCATCTGACCAGCCTGTTGTGGCATCTGCTGAACGTGGCCCTGCTGATCCTGCTGCTGGACCTGCTGTTCCAGCGTCCCCGTCTTTCGCTGGCGGCCGGCCTGATCTTCGCCCTGCATCCGGTCCAGGCTGAGGCCGCGGCCTGGATCTCCAGCCGGGGCGATTTGATGTATGTGGCCTTCGGCCTGGCGATGTTCATTTTTTACCGGAAATATACCCAGACCGGGATAAGAACCTATCTGTTTTTATCGTTATCATCTTTCCTGCCGGCCCTGCTGTCAAAGGAAACAGCCGTGGTCCTGCCGGCCCTGGTGCTGCTCTACGATTGGCTGTTTGGGGAACAAGGCCGGGTCAGGTCACTGGCGGCCGGATGGAGAAGGTACGTCCCATATTTTGTCATGATCCTGGCCTACTTGGCCCTGAGGCGTCTGGCCCTGGGCCGGGTGTCTCAGTGCCCCTACTGGGGAGACTCCTTCTGGACCACGGTCTTCACCATGTTCCGGGCGGCCCTGGAGTACATCCGATTATTATTCCTGCCCCTGTGGCTGAGGGTGGATTACGTATACGATCTGTCGACCACCCTGATCGACTGGCGGGTGCTGGGTTCGCTGGCGATGCTTGGGGGCATAAGTTTTTTGGCTTGGCGGGATGCCAACCGGTCTAAGTTTTTAACCTTCGGCTGGCTGTGGCTGGTGATCGGCCTGATGCCGGTATCAAACCTGCTGCCCCTGACGGCCATCATGGCCGAGCGGTTTTTATACCTGCCCCTGGCCGGCTTCGCCGTCTGGGCGGGTAATCATCTTTCCCGCATAGCCAAGAGGGGGCTGTTTCTGGCCGTTCTGCTGGCCATGGTCCTGCCGATGGCGGGGCTGACCGTCCGGCGCAACATCGAGTGGCAGGAGCCGGAAAAGTTCTGGCGGACCGAGGTGGAACGCTCCCCGGGCTCGTACATCGCCCGGGGAAACCTGGGGAACACATATCTCCAACAGGGTGATCTGGCGGCGGCCGAAAGGGAGTACCGGCGGGCCGTGGAGTTGGACAGCACCTATGACAACGCCCTGTCCGGAATAGCCATCGCCTGCGTCCGGGCTGGACGGCTGGATGAGGCGGAACACTTTGCCGGCCGCTGTCTGGCCTACAACCCCCATGCATCGGGGGCCATGCTGACCATGGGGATCTCCCGGGCCGCCCAAGGCCAGCTGGATTCCGCCGAGGCCTGGTTCTCAAGGGCTGTCAAGGCCAATCCCGCCGACGAGAAGGCCTGGGCCAATCTGGGAGCCATCTGCCGCCAAAGGGGTGACTGGGACCGGGCCGAGGCCGCCTACCAGAGGGCCCTTTTGATTAGCCCCAGGGATCATGAACTTCAGGCGGAGTGGGGGGCCGTTCTGGCCGGCAAGGGCGAAATCGGCCGGGCCAGAAAGGCTTGGCAGACGGCCTTGGAGATAAACCCCGGCTACCTTCCGGCCAGGATGAACCTGGCCCTGGCCCTAGAGGAGTCCAACCCTGCCGAGGCCATTCGCCAGTGGACCTTGGTGTTGCAGCAAGCCTTGGCGCAGGGCGAACCTATCAATCGGGAATTCATCGAAAGAAGGATAGCCAAGCTGCATGAGAGAGCATCCCGTTAGGCTGGCCGCCGGCCTGTTGTGTTTGTCGCTGTTCGGGGCAGGCTGCGCCCCGGTCTACCTGAGCCGTCAGCCCGGGGGCCAAGAGCCGCTGATCAGGATCGCCCTGCAACGCAACCAGCCCCGGGCGGTGATCTACGGCTCCTATCGGATAACCGCCGAGGGGGGATCAGGGGGCATCGAGCCGGGCCAAAGCTGGACGGCAGCCCGGACGGGCGATCGGCTTGAGGTCGAAATTGGCGTTGGCCAATCATTTTCGCCAGGCGGGGCCAGGCTTCGGCTGAGATCGGACGGGGAGTTCTTCGTTAACGATAAGATGGTCCGGGGGACGATTGAGATCCTCCCGGATGCCGGGCCGGGCCTGCTGGTGGTGGCCGAGATGCCCCTGGAGGACTACCTGCCGGGGGTGCTGGCCGCGGAGATCGGCGGACTGGCCGACAAGGCGCTGGAGGCGGCCAAGGCCCAGGCGGTGGTCTCCCGCAGCTATGCCTTTGCTAGGATCGGGGCAAATCTCCGCAGTTATTTTGATATCGAAGCCGGCACATCCCACCAATGTTTCGATTTGGACAACCTCGTCTCGCCGGCCATCAGGCGGGCGGTGGCCGATACCCGGGGGCAGGTGCTGACCTATGGCGGCAAGGTGATCTCGCCGAACTTTCATTCCACCTGCGGGGGCAGGACGGCCAGGCCGTCGGAGGTATGGAACGCCCGGGACGATGATTTTCCCTATCTGGAATCGGTGGAGGATAAGTGGTGTTCAATCTCGCCCAGATATCACTGGAGCGATGCCATCCTGGCGGAGGAGCTGGCGGGTAGGCTTTTTCCGGGGAAGCAGGAGGTCATTAAGGATGTAAAGGTTCAAAAGGTTGGAAAATCGGGCAGGGTGGTCTCTTTGA
Source organism: uncultured bacterium (assembly GCA_937958665.1). GTDB lineage: Bacteria > Edwardsbacteria > AC1 > AC1 > EtOH8 > CALGNM01. The sequence goes on from CALGNM010000050.1 coordinate 3,610, forward strand.
TGGTCTCCACCGCCGCCGGGGATACCGTGCTTACCAAATCAGCGGTGCGCAACGGGCTGAGGGACAAACCCCTGCTCAGCTCCTGGTTCGAGATGGAGGTGCAGCGGGATGCTTCGGGCAAACTCCGGAGGCTGGTGCTGAGCGGACGGGGGTACGGCCATGGGGTGGGAATGTGCCAGTGGGGGGCGATAGGAATGGCCCAAAAGGGGGAGAATTTCCGGGGCATACTACGCCATTTTTATCGCCGGGCGGAAATAAAGAGGCTATACTGAGCTATATTGGCTGTTTTGCCTGGATTTTAGCCGGAAAAAGGGGCGGTTATTAGCCGCCCCTTTTTCTTTGAAAATGCTTAATTTTAAGCTTGCAAAAGTGTTGTTTTTATGATAATTTTATAATCTAATTGGATTATTTTTCAAGGAGTTAATATAATGGACTATCTGAAGTTCTATGGGTTGACCGACCAACCTTTCTCCAACGCGCCCGACAACCGCTTCTACTACGACAGCCCCCAGCATTCCAAGGCCATCCTCAAGCTGTCGCACGCGGCCGAGATGATGAAGGGTTTGGCGGTGGTGCTGGGCGACATCGGCACCGGCAAGACCACGGTCTCCCGCCGAATGCTGGAGATCCTGCCGGACGACCAGTTCGAGACCGGCCTGCTGGTGATCGTCCATTCCGAGGTCACCCCGGGCTGGCTGATCTCCAAGATCGCCCAGCAGATGGGGGTGGAGAAGCCGGCCGACACCAAGGCCGGGATGGTGGGCCAGCTTTACGAGCAGCTGATGAAGATCTACAACGAGGGGCGCAAGGCGGTGGTCATCATCGACGAGGCCAACATGCTCAAGAGCAAGGAGATCATGGAGGAGATGCGGGGCCTGCTGAACATGGAGATCTCCGGCAGCATGCTGATTACCTTCCTGCTGTTCGGCCTGCCGGACCTGGAGCAGTGCCTGGCCCTGGACCCGCCCTTGCGGGAGCGGATCGCGGTCAAGCACAAGCTGGAGCCCCTGACCTCGGAATCCACCCGGGGCTACATCCAGTATCGGCTGGCGGTGGTGGGCTGCCAGAACGAGCTGTTCACCGATTCGGCCTACGAGTTCATCCACTTCTACTCCGACGGCAAGCCCCGGCTGATCAACACCATCTGCGACAACGCCCTGTTGGAGGGATCGATGAGCGGCATCCAGCAGATCGACGAGACCCTGATCGAAACCGTGGTCAGCGATCTGGGCCTGAAGAGCGAGGCCGACGAGACGGGCGGTAAAAGCAAACAGCCGGTGTTCTAAAGACAGATGACATCGGGCAATCCGCCATACGTTGACCTGCACATACACACCACCGCCTCCGACGGCATCTTCACCCCGGAGGAGCTGGTGAGGCAGGCTTCGCTCAAGGGCTTGAAGGCCGTGGCCATTACCGACCACGATGCCTGGGACGCCATCGAACCGGTTTCCCGCCTGGCCTTCAAAGTGGGCATCGAGGTCATCCCCGGCATCGAACTCTCCACCACCATCGAGGGGGCCGAGATCCACATCCTGGGCTACTTCATCGACTACCGCCAGGAGGCCTTCCAGCGGAGGGTGCTGCACTTCAAGGACGCCCGGGTGGAGCGGGCCCGGCAGATGGTGGCCCGGCTGGCCGAGCTGGGGGTGCGGATAGAGATCGGCCGGGTGCTGGAGATCGCCGGCACCGGGTCGGTGGGCCGGCCCCACGTGGCCCGGGCCCTGGCCGAGGAGGGGTATGTGGGCAGCACCGACGAGGCCTTCACCCGCTACCTGGGCAACGGCTGTCCGGCCTATGTTCCCAAGAATTTTCTGAGCCCGGCCGAATCCTTCGACCTGATCCATTCGGTGGGCGGGCTGGCTTTCTTCGCCCATCCCGGCATTGAGAACAAGGACGAACTGATCGGACAGTTCAGGCACCAGGGTCTGGATGGCCTGGAGGCCTGGCATTCCAAGCATTCGGCCTCTCAGATCAAGGCCTACCTGCAGTTGGCCCGGCAGAATGGCCTGCTGGTATGCGGCGGTTCTGATTGCCACGGCGACAACCTGATGAACAACGGGGGCGGGTCCCTCAAGGTGCCCTATAGCGCGGTGGAGGAGATGCGGGCCCGGCTTGCCCAGATCAAACCAAAGAACAACGCGGGGTGATGACCATGCTGGACGATGCCATTATTCAACAGCTGTTGGTTCCCAACGACAGGAAAATAGTCCTGCTGGTGGCCGATGGGTTGGGGGGGCTGCCCCGGGAGATCGACGGCCAGACCGAACTGGAGGCGGCGGCCAAGCCCAACCTGGACTCCCTGGCCCAGCGTTCGGCCTGCGGGCTGACGGTGCCGGTGTCGCTGGGCATCACCCCGGGCAGCGGGCCAGCCCATCTGGCGCTGTTCGGCTACGACCCGGTCCAATACCAGATCGGCCGGGGGGTGCTGGAGGCCCTGGGCATCGGCCTGGAGATGACCCCCAAGGATGTGGCGGCCCGGGCCAATTTCGCCACCATGGACGGCCAGGGCCTGATCACCGACCGCCGGGCCGGCCGGATACCCACCGAGAAGAACGCCGAGCTGTGCCGGAAGCTGCAGCAGGCCATCCCGGCCATCGACGACGTGGAGGTGATCATCCGCCATGGCAAGGAGCACCGCTTCGTGGTGCTGTTCCGGGGCGACGGCCTCTCAGATCGGAAGAGCGTCGTGTAGGGAAAGAGTGGAGATCTCGGTGGTCGC
>CALGNM010000051.1 GCA_937958665.1 uncultured bacterium
CCACCGAGATCTACACTCTTTCCCTACACGACGCTCTTCCGATCTGTCCTGGCCTTCCGTCTGGCTCCGATGCTCTACGCCCTTTGGATGAGCCTGTTCGACTGGGGGTTGGCCGGGGCCCGGAAGTTCCTGGGCTTGGGCAACTATTTGTACCTGTTAAGCGACAGCCGCTTCGGGCACAGCCTGCTGAACACTATCTACTTTGTGCTGGGGGTGGTGCCGGCCAGCCTGTTCATCGCCCTGTTCATTGCCATACTGCTCAACCAGAAGATCCGATCCACCGTCCTTTTCCGCACCGCCCTGTTTTTGCCGGTGATCACCTCCACGGTGGCCATCTCCCTGGTCTGGAAATGGATATTCAACCCCCGGCTGGGGCTGGCCAACCAGGCTTTGGCGGCCCTCGGCCTTAGGCCGTCCCTGTGGCTGGAGGAGCCGGCCGGCATCCTCAACCTGCTGCTGGGGCCTCTGGGGCTGTCCCTCCCCGGCGCCTGGGCCGGGCCGAGCCTGGCCATGTGCGCCATCATCATCATGAGCGTCTGGCACAATCTGGGCTATAACGTCATCATCTTCCTGGCCGGGCTGCAGTCCATTCCCGAGCACTATTACGAGGCGGCCGCGTTGGATGGGGCGGGGAAATGGGCATCTTTCCGTAATGTAACCTGGCCTATGCTTTCGCCCACCACCTTCTACGTGCTTTTGATGAGCACCATCACCTCCTTCCAGGTCTTCATCCAGATCTACGCCATGCAGGGGCCGGTGGGGGGCAACCCCATGGGCACCACCCGGACCCTGGTCTATTATCTTTACGAGAAGGGCTTTGCCGACTGGCAGATGGGCTACGCCAATGCGGTGGCCTTTGTACTGTTTCTGATCATCCTGGCCCTGACCCTGGTCCAGCGCCGGGTGCTGGAATCCCGGGTGCACTATCAGTAGGCATTATCAATAATCAGGGGAAATCGCAAAGTGAAGCCTGGCGGAACCAAGATAATAGTCTACCTGCTGCTGACAGCCATCTCGCTGGCCATGGTCTTCCCCTTCGGATGGATGATCCTGACCTCGCTGAAGACCCAGCCGGAGTCTTTGCTGATACCGCCCCGGTTGCTGCCCCAGAAGCCCCAGTTCGTCAACTACCTGGAGGTGTGGCGCCAGATCCCGCTGCTACGGTACTTTCTCAACACCATCATCATGACGGTGCTGACCCTGGCCGGGGTGATTATAACCTCGACCCTGGCGGCCTTCTCCTTCTCCTTCAAGAATTTCAAGGGGCGGGACCTGACCTTCATGGTCCTGCTGGGCATGATGATGATCCCCCAGCCGGTGTACCTGGTGCCGGCCTACGTGATCCTGGCCAAGCTCAGATGGCTGGACACCTTTTACGCCCTGATCGTGCCCTGGACGGTCAACATCTTCTCCATCTTCCTGGTACGCCAGCATTTCAAGACCGTGCCCTGGAGCCTGTATGAGGCCTCCAAGATGGACGGGGCCGGCGACCTGAGGTTCATCTGGCACATTTTGCTGCCGATCTCCCGACCGGTGCTGGTGACCGTCAGCCTGTTCTCCATCATCGGCAGTTGGAACAGCTTTTTATGGCCGCTGATAGTCACCAATAGCGAGCATATGCGGCCACTCCAGGTGGGGCTGGCCTATTTCTCCCAGGAGCAGGGCTCGATGTGGCCCCTGCTGATGGCGGCCTCCACCATGATCATCCTGCCTTTGATCATTTTCTACCTGTTCGCCCAGAAGCAGATCAACCGGAGCTTCGTCTCCAGCGGGCTGAAGGAATGATCAGGCGGCTGCCTGGAAACGCAATGCCCCTGATATGGGCGGTGGTTGCCGGGCTGCTGCCGGCCCTGGTCGGCTGCGGCTCAAAACCCCCGGAGCAGGTGGTATTCTGGCATGTGATGGGGGGGCCGCTGGGCAAGACCCTGGACTCGATGGTGGCCGATTTCCGACATGAATTGCCGGGCCCGGCGGTCAAGGCGGTCAGCATGGGCAGCTATACCGCTCTCTCCCAGAAGCTGATGGCCTCGGTGGCGGCCGGCAACCAGCCAGGGCTGGCCCAGTCCTACGAGGCCTGGACCAGCCAGCTGCTGGAGAAGGATGCGGTCAAACCCTTCAGTGATTATTTTTCGCCGGCCGACAGCGCCTGGCTGGACGACCTGTTCCCGGTGATGCGCCAGGAGTGCTCGCGGCAGGGGAAACTGGTCAGCCTGCCGTTCAACAAGAGCGTTCCGGTCTATTACTACAACAAGGACCTGTTTCGGAAAGCCGGGCTCGACCCCGATAAATTCCCGGCCACCTGGGATGATTTTGTTGCCGCCGCCAAAGAACTGACGGTCGACCGCAACGGGGACGGAGTCCCCGAGCAATGGGGCACCGCTTTTACCGTGGGTGCCGCCTGGATGTTCCAATGCCTGATATTGCAGAACGGGGGCGATATCTTCTCCCCGGACGGCCGGCGGGTGGTGTTCGACAGACCGGAGGGGGTAGAGGCCCTGCAGTACCTGGTGGATCTGCTCTACAAGCACCGGGTCGCCTTCCTGACCACCGGCTACGAGCATCAGAACGATTTCCTGTCCGGCCGGGTGGCCATGATCCAGAGTTCATCGGCCTCGTTGTCCTACATGGCCCAGCAGAAGATCCCCTTCGAACTGGGCATCGCTCCGCTGCCCGGCCGGAAGAGGAGGGCGGTGGTGATTTCGGGGACCAACGTCATCATGTTCCGCCAGCCCGATCAATCATTGATGAAAAGAGGCTGGGAGTTCGTTCGGTGGATGATGGACCCGGCCAGCAGCGCCCGCTGGTCGGCCGAGACCAGCTATCTGCCGGTGCGGCGCTCCGCCCTGGACGAGAAGGCCCTGCGGGACAAGTTCGCCCGATACCCGGGGCTGGAGGCGGCCTATCGCCAGCTGGATTATGCCTATCCCGAGCCCAACGAGGTGGTCTGGAACATCGGGCGGTCCATCTTGGACGAGGATGGGCTCCAGCCGGCCCTGAAGGGTTTCAAGTCTCCGGCCCAGTCCCTGCGCCAGGCGGCTGACAAAATCAACCGCCAGCAGGGGGAGGTCGGGGGAAACCCCTGGACTTCCCTGGCGGTGGGGCTGGCTGCCCTGCTTTTGGCCGCGGCCCTGTTGGTCGCCCGGCGGCACCGGTCCCGAAAATCATCGGAGGCAAATACTTTACAGGAAGGATCATAAAATGGCCTTAGCCAAGATTTGGCGGTGCGGCCTGACGGCTGCCCTGCTGTCGTGCCTGGCTTCCGGCGCCGGAGCCACCCTGCTGATGGAGGAGAATTTCGATTATCCGGTCGGGCAGCTGACCGACAACGGGGGAGGGGCCAACGTCAGCGGAGGGGACTGGGTCGACTTCTCCGGGACCGGTAACTTCATCCAGGTGACCAGCCCCGGCCTGGGGTATGTCGGATATCCATCTTCCAACATAGGCAACAAAATCGCCATTGTCTATGCTACCAGCTCGTCCGAGGATGCCTACCGCCAGTTCCCAGCCCAAGCATCCGGCAGCACCACCTATGTCAGCTTTCTATTGAACCTGGCCAACACCAACGGCCTGGCGGCCAACACCAGCACCACCGGCGATTATTTCTTCTCACTGCTTCCCAGCACTTCCATCACCTCCTACGTGGGGCGGGTGACCATCCGGCTGGGATCGGCGGCCGGCACTTACCAATTGGGCTTAAGGGCCACTGCCAGCAACAGCGAGGCCGGCTGGCTCCCAGTAGATCTGCTGCCCGGCACCACCTATCTGGTGGTGCTGGCTTATCAGCTCAACCCCGACCAGGGATGGCTGTGGCTGAATCCGGCCATGTCCGGCACCCCGCCGGCCGCCGATCTCTCACAGGTTGCCGCAGCATCCGTCTCCGATATCGCCCGGGTGGCCATCCGCCAGGGCTATACTGCCGGACCGCCGGCCATCGCCACCCCCAACGCCGACATCGATGGAATCAGGGTGGGCACCACCTGGAGCGACATCAGCGGGCTGAATCCCAAAGGCCCCAACGTGGTCAGCGTCAGTCCGGCGGGCGGCTCGTCCGGGGTGGCGGCCCGGCCGGCCATCTCGGTAACATTCGACCGACTGGTCAGCGCCGCCACCATGGACAGCTCCAGCTTTGTGGTCACTGGCCGGAGGCAGGCTGCGTATCCGCCTGATTCCATCAGGCCCCTGGTCGACAGCGATAATTTCACCTTCTACCTGCGCGATAGCCTGCTGTTGTATGATACCGTCAAGGTCACCCTGACCACTGCCATCGCCGACACCCACGGTGATTACCTGGCCTACCAGTACAGCTGGCAGTTCTACACCCGAATGCCCGACACGATAGCCCCCACAATGACCGCATCCTCTCCGGCCGATGGCCAAACCAGCATCCCGACCTCAGCCTCGGTGGTCATCGACTTCAGCGAAGCCCTACACCCCTCAACGGTCGACACCTCCTCGGTAAAACTGACCGGCCGCCGCATCCCGGCCTACCCGATCAGGGCCCCGCTGTTGTCCAACGGCAACACGCGGATCACCATCCAGCCCCGGGACAGCTTCCTGCTGCGGGACACGGTGACGGTCAGCCTGAAATCCCTGTTGACGGACTCCTCCGGCAATTCTTTAAGGGACACCTCGTTCGCCTTCAGCACCCGCAGCAACCCGGAATTGACCGTCTTCGACCTGCAGTACACCACCGATCCCTCGGGCGATTCGCCCTACAACGGGCAGAGCGTCACGGTCAGCGGGGTGGTCACCGGGGTGGTTCGGGTGGGAAACAGCAAGGGAATGTATTTCATCCAGGACGGCAGCGGGCCCTGGAACGGAATCTACTGCTATGACCGGGACCGTTTCCCGGACGAGGGAGACTCGGTTCGGGTGAGCGGCACGGTGATCGAATACTTCGGCCTGACCGAGATCTCCCCGGTCAGCGGGTTCCAATTGCTCAAGAAGGGGGTCCGGGTGCCGGCCCCGGTGGTGCTGCCTACCGACAGCTTCTCCGCCAACAACCCCAATGCCGAGGCCTACGAGGGGGTGCTGGTGGCCACCAACCGGGTCAATGTCACCGGGCTGCCCAACTCCTATTTCGAGTGGACGGTGAACGACGGCAGCGGACCCTGCATACTTGACGACTTCCTGGATTCGTTGTCACATCTTAACTATACCCCGGTGGTGGGGGACAGCCTAGTGCGGGTGCAGGGCATCTTCCATTCATCTTTCGGTTGGAAGATCGAGCCCCGCTTCGCCAAGGATGTCATTCAGTTCAAGCCGGTCAAGTTTCTATCTTCGCTGCCGGCCCAGGGCAATCTGAACGTCCCCACCGGGGTGGGAATAGCCCTAAATTTCGACAAACCGCTGGATGCAGGCACATTGGGGCCGGCCAGTTTCAGCATCAGCGGCAGCGCCTCGGGAGGTCGGACTTTCTCGGTGGGTTATGACAGCCTGGCCTACCGGGTGACCTTGCGGCCCTCGGCGGCCCTGGCCCCCGGCGAGACCGTCAGAGTCTGGGCCTCCCATGCCATCCGGGACACTTTCGGCTGGTATCTGGACGGCAACGGCAACGGGGTGGCCTCCAATGACAGCAGCGACGACGTCAGTTTCGGCTTTGTGACCCTGCTCAACCCCACCCGGATCGCCGAGGTTCAAAAAACCGGCCCCGACGGCTTTGCCTCCCAACTGGAAGGCCAGACGGTGACGGTGGAGGGGATAGTCAGCGGGCCGGACCAGTACTTCACCAGCTCCACCAGATCGGAAGAGCACACGTCTGAACTCCAGTCACCGAATACGAT
>CALGNM010000052.1 GCA_937958665.1 uncultured bacterium
GGGTGCCGTCGATGTCGAACAGCACCAGCCTTTGGTATTTTTCAGCCATCTCTTCTGACCACTATTATCCGGCGGTCCTTGCCGGAGGTTCCGGCCGGTATCTTCAGTTCCCCCTCCAAGCTGCACCGATATTTTTTCATGATTGCAGAGGCCCGGGAAATCTCCTCCTCCGTCCGGCTGGATTTGTAGGCCAGCAATTTTCCCCCGACCTTTAGGAAGGGCCGGGCCATCTTCACCAGTTCTTTCAGCTCGGCCACCGCCCGGGCCGTGACGAAGTCATATCGGCCGACCAGGTTTTTATCCTTCTGGGCCTCCTGGGAATGCTGGGCGACCACCCCAACCTCCGTCAGCCCCAGTTCCTTGATCGCCATTTCGATGAAGCGGGCCTTCTTTTGGGTGGCCTCCAGACAGGTCAGCCGAATGGATGGCAGGCAGATCTTTAAAGGTATGCCGGGGAACCCTCCGCCGGGACCCAGGTCCATCACTTCGTTTAGGCCCTGGTTCTCGGCCAGAACCGGCAGGGCCGAAAGGGAATCAAGGATGTGGTTTTCCCACAGATGCTCCGCCTCCCGCCGAGACACCAGGTTCACCCTAACGGTCCAATCAGCCACCAGCCCGGCGAAACGCACCAGCTGTTCGGTCTGGTGTGGCGTCAGGGCCAGGCCCTCGGGCAGTACCGGCACCATCCTGTTATCATCGTTCACCATGCGTATGATTATATCAGACTTTCAGCCCAATGTAAAATATTCTTGATTTTATCGCCCGGTGGGTGTATTCTTGTACCAACCAATTCGGAGCCCGCTATGGTAAAACACATCGTAATGTGGACCTTTAGGGAGAGGGCCGAAGGGCGCAGCAGGGACGAGAACATCGCCATGGCTGTTGAGATCCTAAACGGATTGCGGTACAAGGTCCCGACCGTCAGGTTCCTGGAGGTCGGCCGGAACATCACCCGTTCGGATGGGGCCTTTGACCTGGCCCTCTATTCAGAGTTCGATGACGAGGCCGGGCTGGAGGTCTACCAGAAGCACCCCGAGCACCTCAAGGCGGTCGAGTTCTTGGGCAAGGTCCGCGACCAGCGGGCGGTGGTGGATTATGAGGCATAGATGACGGGCTTTCCCGACAATCGGCGATTCCTGTTTTCCGCAATTCTGGGACAGGACAAGCTGAAACAGGCCTACCTGGCCAACATAGTCAACCCCAGAATCGGCGGGCTGCTGATCAGCGGGCCCAAGGGCACCGGCAAGAGCACCGTAGTCCATTCGGTGGAATCCATCCTCCCGGACAGGAGATTGGTCGATGGCTGCCTCTTCAATTGCGACCCCGGCCTCCCCGATAATTTCTGCTCCCTGTGCCGAGACCGCAAGGACCATCCGGCCGTCACCAACAGAATGAGGATAGTGAACCTCCCCTTGAGCTGCACCGAGGACCGGCTGATCGGAAGCATCGATGTCGAGAAGCTTCTGAAGGACGGCCAGAAGGTGATCCTGCCGGGCATCCTGGGCCAGGCCAACGGAAACATCCTCTATGTGGACGAGGTCAACCTGCTGCCCGACCACCTGGTGGACGACATCCTGGACGCCTCCTCCTCACACTGGAACACCATCGAACGCGAAGGCATCTCGGTTTCCCACCCGGCCGACTTCGTGCTGGTAGGCACCATGAACCCCGAGGAGGGCGACCTCCGGCCCCAGATCCTGGACCGCTTCCCGCTGTGCGTCAAGATCGAGACCGTCAAGGACCCCAAGCTGAGGGCCGAGATAGTTGAGAACAACCTGCTGTTCGAGGCCGACCCCTCCGCCTTCCGGGACAGGTTCCGGGCCAGCGAGGAGGGTGTCCGGCAAACCATCGTCTCCGCCCGGGAGTTGCTTCCCGGGGTGGTGGTTGACCCGGCCCTGGTGGTGGCGGTGGCCGCTTCCTGTGCCGCCCTCAAGGTGGACGGCCAGCGTCCGGACATAGTGATCATCAAGACCGCCAGGACCCTGGCCGCCCTGAATGGTCGCACGGCCGTCGACACCGGAGACATCCTGCTGGCTTCGGAACTGACCCTCGTACACCGCACCCGGGACGGGGGCCTGCTGGAGCCGCCATCCCCAGAGGAAATTGGCAATTCTTTTGACAGGCATCTTCCCAAAAAGGTGGAACAAACTCAAAGAACCCTGGTCAAACAGAAGGTCGAGGTGGCGGCGGCCGCCCCGGGCGGGCAGGAGGTAAAAAAAAACGATTAGCCCTGGCCCAGAAATTTCTTGACCTGGCCCGGAGGATCCTGCCTTACCGGAAAAAGAAGCGCCCGGTGCTGCTGTTAAGGCCAAAGGGGCCGGACCAAGAAGCACCGGCCTTGTTCCAAGAGCAGCCCGGGGCATTCGGCCAGCTGAAAAAGATTTTCCATAAGTTCCTCAGCCGCTTGGGACGCCTGAAGGCCCGCACCGCCAGGGGAAGCAAGAAACGCAAATCGATAATCAGCGGCCGCTCCGGCCGCAATATCAAGATCGTCCGCTTCAAAGCCGGCGAGAACACCCTGGCCCCCCTGCAGACGGTGGTCAATTCACTGGGAAACGGAAAGTATTCCCTGGAGAAGAAAAGGTTCAGCATCGGCCCGGCCGACTTCGTGGGATGGGACAAGTTGGAGCGCCAGAGCCTGACCCTGGTTCTATTGGTAGATGTCAGCCGATCGACCTTTCCTTTCATCAGAATCTTTGCCGAGATACTGGATTCCCTGACCGGCTACTTCAAGCTGCACCAGGACCGGATAGGGCTGATATCCCTGCAGGGGATGCAGGCCCGGATACTGAACCACCCCACCCACAACTACCGGGTGGTCACCAAAAGCCTGATGGGGCTCAAGGTCCAGGGAGACAGTCCCCTGGCCGACGGCCTGCTCAAGGCCCTGGCTATGGTCCGGCTGGAGAGGTTCCGCAAGCCGGGATCGGCCAATCTGGTGATTCTGTTGAGCGACGGCTATCCGGAGCCGTTGACCGCCCATTGCCCAGACATTTTCGACGAGCCGGCCTACCGGGAGACCATCCGGGCCTCTTCGCTCTACCGCCGGCAGGCGGTTTCGCTGCTGATGATAAACCCATCCTTCCAACACCAAGACCCGGCGGATTACCTGCCGGGAGAAAAGCTGTCGGCCATAATCGCCCGGGAGAGCCGGGGGCAGTTGATCAAACTGTTCCGGGCCCCTGGGCTCTCCCCGGATGATCGGTATTATCCCCCAACCAGGAATGAGATTCGGCAGATCTTGAGCGGAATCGAGGGTATGGTAGGAAAAGGGATGGATACGAATAGGCAAAGTGGACTGGCGGTCTAAGAGGTTTTGCGGCAGAATAGAACTAATGTATTTATAAAACCGGAGGCTATGAAAAACACAAAACAAATAAGGCATGCCAAAAAGATTTTATTTTATCTATTCTTTATATTTGGTCCCATACTTGTATGTTTGCTATCATTGTTTAATTTTATAAGCTACAGCATTTATGATATTGACCCTACAGATGTTTATAAAATTATAACTGCTTCAATTGCTATAACAACAACTCTTTCAAGTTTGTCGTTAAATTTATCTAAAAAAGACAAGACAAACACTAAAATGTACTTTAAAAGCGGTGAGTTTTTCTTTTTTGCTGTTATACTTCTTGTTATGGCACTAATTATTAAATACACAGAAACAACAATAATCAATGGAAGTATATTAAATAAATTACTCATTTCATATCTCAGAATACTGTTGATATTGTTCTATTTTTTTGGAGTTGGATTGTTTTGTTATGCTCTTTCCATTGTTTATTGTTTTTTCACTAATAGGATATTTAGATAAACAATGCCGCACCCCAATTATTATACAAATAAGAATATATAAAAAATTGACTTAGCATGTTTGTGACGAAGGTCGTTATAAATATGCGAATAATTTAACTATATCAACGTGTATACAGACAAAAAACATTTACTTGCCATAACACTAACCCTCCTTTTTTTAGGGCTCCATGTTATATGTAATTTTATACCTAATAAGGGGCATTTTTGGGGGGTTATGCATTTGTCGTTATTACCAAATACTGCTCAAATACTATTAATATCGTTTTCCGTTTTAATAATATTAGCTTCGGATATTTACCCATATAAATTTACTCCATTATTGAAGTCGCAGTACATATCTATATTATGTCTATTAATATTTGGTGCAAGTTTTTATTTTCTTCGTTCAAATAATTTACTTTTCGGCGATATTGCAATGTGGATGGCGGAGATAGATAAATCGTTATTACGATTTTCTCCAGATTTCGGAAGTGTATTATTTCACAGATTTATTTATAATACAATATTTAACAATGAACTTCGGGGCTTATTTATTTATCGATGGACAAGTATAATTGGAGGTTGGATTTATTTAATTGTTATATATTTATTTGTTAGAAAAAAAGAAATACGTATTCAAAACCTCTGGCATTTTTCATTTTTAAGTTCTGGTTCAATTTTATTGTTTTTTGGTTATGGTGAAAATTACATGTTTTTATATCTTTTTACGTTTATATATTTTATTTTACATAAAAATGAAAACTATGTTTTATCTGGTTTGTTTTTATTGTCTTCAATTACATCGCATTTATTAGCAATAATATTAATTCCTGGTTATATTTATACCGTTTCTAACAGTAAAATAAATAACAAAAAAGAAGTTTTGTCAATATTTGTTATTTTTTCAATATTATTGTTTCTTTTATCGTATAAATATTTATTTATTAATTTAGGTTTAACAAAATGGTTATTGCCTATTTTGTCTACTATTGAAAGACCCTATGCTATTTTTTCTTATGGTAAAATTAGAGACATTATAAATACTTTGTTTCTTCTAATTCCAATTAGTATTATTATAATTTCTTCAAATACTAATTATTTTAAAATATCAAATAAATGGTTTCATTATTTAAATATAATTTCCGTAACTACTGTTCTGATTTTTATGGATGTTGCTTATGAGGGTTCCGATTGGGATTTTTATTCTTTTATTTCAATCCCGATAACAATATACTCTCTATCCTTATTAGAGAAAAAAGACAAAACAATTAATTTGTATAAAGCTCTCGCCTTCTCAATAATGTTGTTCCATACTTTGCCTTGGATAATTGTAAATAACAATGAAAATTTAGCGCTAAGACAATTTACAGAAATTGTAAAAGTTTTTAAACACAAAGATCCTGTATGGTTATATGGACGCAACATGTATCTGCTCAATAATAAAAATCTGGAAAAATATGATTTAACAATTAAAATTGGTAACGAAGCATTATCTGCCGGTTTTTCGGACTTTCGAATCTGGGAAAATATGGCATATGCATATTATAATTTAAGACAAAATAACGAAGCAAAAAAATTATATATGAATATTGTTGAATATGATACATGTTATTACCAAGCTTGGGGTATGTTGGGAACAATCTACATGGAAAACAATAATTATGATTCAGCTTCTTATTGTTTTCAGAAAACCATAAATATTCACAAAGATGACGTAAATTCATGGCACCTTTTAGTAACTGCTTTAATACGAAAAGGCGATATATCTAATGCTCTGGTAATGTGTAATATGGCTCTCGGCCAATGGCCACAAAATGGAAAATTATGGTCCTTACTTACAGTATGTCTTCTTCAAACAAAAGGGGCTGGCCTAAAATACGCAGCCAACAATGCTATAAAATATTTACCAGAAGAACCAGCAACACACATAAACGCAGGTATAGCCTATGCCATATTAAATGAACCCAAAAAAGCACTTGATATTTGGAAAAATGGCTATTGTCTCTTTCCTGGAAATCAAAAATTACAAATACTTCAAAACATGAATGAAAATCAAATCAGTATAGAATTTTTACGATGAGTAAATCACCACTCAAAATAAAAAAACTGGGGTTGCTTTTCCTGCTGATGCTGGTGGTCCTCTCCTGGGGACTGGCCTTCGTGGCCATCAAGTACCTGCTGGAGGTCCATGGCCTCTCCCCCATGGGGCTGACCGCCCTGCGCTATGTGCCGGCCGGCATCATCTCCCTGGCCATCATGCTGATTTTCTACGGACCGAAAAGGATGATGGCGGCCTGGAACCAGGAGTGGCGGGGCATCTGGCTCTATGGGCTGACCGGGGTGCTGGGCTACAACCTGGCCCTCAACTTTGGCGAGACCAGGATTGCCGCCGGCACCGCCAGCCTGATAGTGGGACTATCCCCCATCATGACCCTGGTGGCCTCCCGCCTGGCCCTCGGGGAACTGATCACCTTCCGCAAGCTGGCGGGAATAATTGTGGCCTTCGCCGGGCTGTTCGTAGTGGTGCGGTGGGGGGCCAACGAGCCTGTCAGCTTTAATTACCTGTGGGGGGTGTTGATCACCCTGGGGGCCCCACTGTCCTGGGCTATCTACACCATTGTGGGCAAGCCGATGGTGGGCCGGGAGGATCCCAACCTGGTCACCCTGTCGGCCATCCTGTGGGGCAGCCTGCCTCTGTCCTTCTTCATTCCCGATTCGGCGGCAGCTCTCCCCTTCCGGGCTTGGGGGGCACTGGCTTTTCTGACCCTGGTCTGTACGATTTTCGGATTTTTAGTCTGGTCCTGGGCTCTTAAAAAAACCGAGGCCGCCCGGTTGGGCGTGGTGGTCTACCTCATTCCGCTGGTTACGGTGCTGGCAGGCACCATGCTGCTGGGAGAGAGGGTGACCGTTGGACTCATTGTTGGCGGAATGGTGCTGATCTCTGGAGTGGTGCTGGCCGAGACCTGATGGTGCATCAAAAGAGAAAGGCCTCCCCAGGGAGGCCTTTCTCTTTTGGGTGGACGGTGGCCGTTAAAAGCCAAACCCCAGCCCCACCGTTCCGATCAGTTTCAGGTTATTAACGTCCATCGGGCCGGAGATGGGGTCGTGGTTGACGAAGTAACCGGCCTTGCCCTCGGCCAACAGGCTGACCCCTGGAGTCAGGCCGAACCTGACACCGGGGCCGATGGCCAGATAGGGGCTGTTCGATTCATAGATGACGGCATCATTAAAAAGGTTCTGCCAGGTCATGGCCCCGGCCTCGGCTGTCAGGTAGGGTGTGATCCTCTCTGCCGGCGCGAAATTATACCGGCCCCAGGCTCCTATCAGCTGCAGCTTTGTCAGGTATTGCGCAGTATAATCTCCCACCGAAGACGCCCCAACCTGGCCATACCCGCCCAATACCCCCATGCCCGCCTTGCCGGAAATATTGTAGCCCAGCTTAAACCCGGCCAGGAAGCCAATGGCGCTGTAGTCCATATCCCCTCCCAGCAGCTTTATGCCTCCCCCCAGGGCCTGGGCTTCGTAACGCCTAACCGGTGACGAGTACACCGGAAATGATGAGATGGTGGTGTTACCTGCCCGGTCGGTGGCGGTGACCGTGATGTTGTTGAGGCCGGGCGACAGCGACACCGGACCCCTGAAGCTTCCGTCCGGAGCCGGGGAGACCACTTTGCCGCCGATGGTTATGATGGCCCGCGGCTCGCTGGCACCTACCACCATCGCTTGGGTCGAATTCACCTTCTGGTCCGGGCGGGGCGAAGCTATCTCCAGCCGGGGGTTGTCCAGTTTACGAGACAGATTCAGCACCCGGCTGGGCCAAGGCTGGCCCTCTAAACCCTGTGAATCAACGGCCGTCAACCGCCAGTACATCCTGTCCGATTTGGGGGCCGGAACAGCCAGGCTGTCGCCCTCCACAATCCGGTCCAGCAAGATTTCTTTCTGTTCGGGCTCCAGCCACAGGGACAGCCGGGCCTTGATGCCGGCTGGCTTGTTCCAACGGAAGGCCATCTGGCGGGGCCGGTCGGGGTGGTAGAAGAAGGTGTCATTGGCGGCTGGCGAGACGGGAAAGGGCGGCTGGGCCAGGGGCACCTCCGGCTGGGGAGGATGACCCGGCCGGCATAAACTGCCTCTTCCGGCCGGGATGTATATGGCGGCTCCGGCATTCCCCAAGGCCCGCCAAGCCACCGCGTTATCCCACACTGAAAGCCGGGAGGCCAGGTCTGCTCCCTGCTCGATGATGCACTCCGCACCATTGATGCCCGCCACCGCAGCCGGGGTTGCCACCTCGAATCGTTCCCCCTCGGAGAGCCGGCCGGCCTTGGCCTGAATCCGTCCGGTGTCCAACTTCAGCAAGGTATTTCCCGGTCCCCCTTTTTGATCCCAGGACAGCTGGGAGACCAGAAGGCTGGAGCCGGGCGACATCAGTATCCTGGACCCGTTATCGAAGGTTATCTCAGCCCGACCCAGACTATCGGTGACGATCTCGTCCTGAATGGTCAACAGCTGGTCCAGCGCGGCCGGTTGCCATCTGCTGATGCCCTGTTTACGGGTGAAGACGTGCCCCTGGACATATGAGAGCCGGGCGGTCCGAATCTTGGACAGCACGGTTATCTCCACCCTTCGGTTCTGGGCCCTTAGGTCGGCGGTCAGGTTGGGCACCAGCGGCACCAAGTCACCGTATCCCTTGGCCACCAGCTGGCCGGCCGGGATCCGGTGCCGGGAGGAAAGATATCTCTTAACCGCATCGGCCCGGCCTTGGGATAGTCGAAGGTTAGCCTGGGCCCCGCCAACGTTGTCGGTGTGCCCGGCTATCTCCACTTTGGCCCCGGAGCTTTTGAGAAACTCGGCCAGTGAATCCAGGGCTGGAGATCGGAAGAGCGTCGTGTAGGGAAAGAGTGTAGATCTCGGGGGTC
>CALGNM010000053.1 GCA_937958665.1 uncultured bacterium
TCAGGGCCAGGTATTTCGACCGTAACGCGAGGTTCAATCCCACCGTCAAGGTGGTCAACGACAACTGGTATTATGGCCAGCGGGCGCCTGATGTCTGCCGCTATGGCAACTTTTTCTCGGTGGCCTGGCTGGATTCCTGCCGGGTCAATGGCCGGGGGGATATTTTCGGGCAGTACTATGTCCTCAACCAGGACAAGGACGACTCTTTGGACGCGATTGGCGTCAACTATTACATCACTGCCGATAAATCGGCCGGACGCACCGTCTGGTACCATCCCAAGAAGGATTACGACAATCCCTACACTCCCTGGAACGAGGATCCCATCGCCGAGCCCGATTCAATATATGTGCCGCTGGACTCGGCCTATGTCCTGGCCATCAAGGAGCGTAATATCCCCAACCAGAATTTCTTCCAGGTCACCAACACCGACATCCTGGAGTACGCCTGGCGCAAGGACCAGGGAAAGCTCAATAGCAGCGAGGCTTACGACATCTGCTTCATGGACCTGGGCTATGCCGAGGACGGAAGCACCGCCGGTGTGATCCAGCCCGAGCAGCTAGACTCTCTGGTGGCCTTCGCCACCGATACCCTCAAGTGCCTGATTGCGGCCGGCAACGACTTCGGCGAGATGTATAACAGCACCACCCTCTTCAGCCTGTTCGGTTCAGCCTACAAGGACCCGGGCTACCCGGCCGAGGTGGGCAACATGTACAAGATCGAGGGCATCGCCGGGACATTCACCGAGGGCATGGTATTCGACTACCCATACCAGCAGGGGCCGGACAATTCGGTTGACGTGGTGGAGCCCTACATGACCGGATCGCAGCTTATCATGGGCAGCGAAGGGGCCAAGGACAAGTGGTCCCGGGGTCGGGCCACCACCTACGGCGACTACTACAAGGGCGAAAAGGCCAGCCAGCACCGCAACGTCTACCTGACCTTCTCCATCGCCTCGCTCAGCAACGGCCGTCACCCCAGTACCGCCTCGGAGCTGACCCGACGCATTTTGGCCTACCAGGGCTTCAACGTGGAGCCGGAGCCGATAGTGGACTTAGTTGACTCTGTGACCACCACCGAAGGAGCGGTAAGGCTTTCCTGGACGGCAGTCAGCGACGATAACTTAACCGAGAGAGCCAGCAAGTACTGGCTGAAGTATACCAAATATAATTCCTCGGCCGGCGACCTGGGCAAGATGAGCTCGGAGGTGGACTTCATCGACACCGGATTCACCTATTACCAGACATGGGTTCCCCTGAACCCCAAGTCGTTGGAGAAGAAAACAGTTTACGGCTTCGCCCCCGGCGATACCTTGATCTTTGCCCTCAAGGCCGGTGACGAATCCGTTCCCACCCGTTGGAGCACCCTGGGCAATGAGCCCCGGATTGTAGTAGCTGGCGACACGGTCACCCCGCATACCATATGGCTTGGCTACACCTATGGCGCGGTCAACGATTTCTGCAAGAGCGAGATGATCAATACCCGCATAGATCGGAAGAGCGTCGTGTAGGGAAAGAGGGTAGATCTCGGTGGTCG
>CALGNM010000054.1 GCA_937958665.1 uncultured bacterium
CCACCGAGATCTACACTCTTTCCCTACACGACGCTCTTCCGATCTTTATGCCTTCCCCAAACAACAAACCGGATCAACCGGGCAAGATAATGGTCATTATGCCCGATGGCAAGGTGATGGAGCCCAGCATCATCCTTACCATCGACGACCTGCGCGACCGGGAGAAGACGGTGATGAAGATGTACGGCGGCAGCCCTCAGATGACGATGAGCGCCAAGGAAGCCCTGATGCTGGATATCTCTGAGGTGGTGGCTGACCTGTTGGGCAATAAGATAGAGCTGGCCGGGCAGTACAAGACAGACACCTTGGTATACTACTCTCCCACCGCCTTCAGCGGGGACAAGGAGCGGGCTATAACCGTGGCCAACCGGGTGTTCGCCGAGCGGCTAAAAAAACTGGAGAACGATAGAAAGGAGCATACCGCAGCCATCGCCCGGTTAAAGGGACTTTACGAGGCCGAACGGAACAAGATCGGCCAGCTGACCGCCAAGATCATGGAGGCCAAGGAAAGCGGGGTTAGCCAGGAGGAGAAGCAACATGAGGTCTACCAGGCCAGGGAGGAAGCCATCAAGATGGCCGAAGAGACCATCATTACCATAGAAAATGAAAAGCGGGACCTGGAGAAGACGGTCGACCAGTTGGAGGGTCTTTTGCATGACAGCATCTCCATAGCCCAGCATTCCCGGGAGATGGAGCGCCTTAAGAAGGAATACGACGAGGTCAACCGCCGGGCCATGCGCTACCGTCCGGCGGAGAACCCCAGCCAAATGACCCGGGAACAGCGCCAAGAGCTGGCCCGGTTGCTGCCCCGCCTGAAGGATGACGAGGGAAACGACCGTTATTTTGACCTTCGCCAGGTATTGAAGATACCAGAGAATGAGCCGGGCTTGGTGGAGGGGACCCACGTTTTGGTCAAGTACCGGCCGGCACATGAAACCAAGTATTTCATCGGGCGGCTGTTCTTCAACGACACCAAGGACTATGTATGTCTGGGTCAGGGGTTTGACATCTCCTCGGGGGTTTATACCGACCGGGACCGGGGGGAGGAGCCTTCCGACGAAACGGTGCTGCAGTATTTGGCCAAGAACCCCCTCAGCGTCCAGATCTACCTGGATGCGGTCCGGAATTCTTCGATCCAGACCGTCCAGTTCTGGCTACACGACCTGAAGGCCGAGCAGCTGCTGGAGATCCGTTCAATAGATTCCCTGATCATAGACCTGATGAAGGAGTCCATGAAGATCGCCCACCAGCGGGTATATGAGGTCAATGCTACCTGTCAAACTCAAGCCGGTTCGCCGCCGGACCAGCCGGATAACGGCTTGGCCCGGCAGGATCCGGTGCTGGCAGACATCAGGAAAGCGGTGGCAGTGCCTTTGGCCATGAAATATGTACTGGAGGAGCAGGATTTCAAGAAGAGGATAGGTCTGGCATCGGGCCAGATGGAGAGGGATTCGCTGCAGCGGCAATTGGGACGCTTGCAGGAGAAGAAGAACCGGGAGATAAGGGATATCTTCGAATTTCTGAGACGGATGCTGATTGATGAGGAATTGGTGGGCGAAGGAAAGATCAATCTTAAGAAATATGTACCCATTCTGGAGCTTCGCAAAAAGGTGACACCGGAAATGGCCGAACGGATAAGACGGGATAAGTCCCTGCCCGATTCCATCTTGGACTGACATGGGGATAAATCAATAATGCTTACCACCATCTTCTTGGCTGCATTGGCGGCCTTTGCCGCGGCTTACATCTTCTACGGGCGCTTTCTGGAGAGGCGGTTCTCGCTGGATAATGCTAGGAAGACTCCCAGCCATACTGATTGCGATGGGGTGGACCGGGTACCGGCCAGTCGGATGGTTCTGCTGGGGCATCACTTTTCCTCCATAGCCGGGGCTGGTCCAATAGTGGGTCCCATCATCGCCTCATTGGCTTTCGGGTGGCTGCCGGCCTTGCTGTGGATAGTCGTCGGTTCGATTTTCATCGGAGGAGTCCACGATTTCTCCTCCCTGGTGGCTTCCATCAGGCACCGGGCCAGGTCCATCGCCGAGATATCCCGGGAATATATGTCCCCCTTGGCCTACAAGCTGCTGCTGTTGTTTATCTGGCTGTCGTTGATATATGTCCTAATAGTGTTCACCGACCTGACCGCCGGCACCTTCAGATCGGAAGAGCGTCGTGTAGGGAAAGAGTGTAGATCTCGG
>CALGNM010000055.1 GCA_937958665.1 uncultured bacterium
TTTGGTCATGCCACCAGTATATCATATTTGGTGGCTCGAATGCGACTTTACCCAACAAATAATCACGAGGGGAATGAAGACAATTCTCACCGGGGACCGGCCCACCGGCCCCCTGCACCTAGGCCACTATTTCGGGTCGCTCAAGGAACGGGTGGCCCTCCAGGAGCAGTACAACACATTCATCCTGATCGCCGACGTTCAGGCCCTGACCGACAACTTTGACGATCCCCGGAAGGTCCATGACAACATCATCGAGGTGACTTTGGACTATCTGGCCTCGGGCATTGACCCCGAGAAGGCCACCATCGTCATCCAGTCCAAGATGCCGGCCATCGCCGACCTGACCGTCTTCTTCATGAACCTGGTGACGGTGGCCCGGGTGGGCCGCAACCCGACGGTTAAGGAGGAGATCAAGCAGAAGGGATTCGGGGAGTCGCTGCCGTTCGGGTTCTTCGCCTATCCGGTCTCCCAGTCGGCCGATATTCTGGCCTTCAACGCCGACCTGGTGCCGGTGGGGGACGACCAGCTGCCGATGATCGAGATGACCCGGGAGATCGCCCGTGATTTCAACCGGATATACGGGGAAGTGTTCGTGGAGCCCGAGGCCAAGGTGGGCTCGTTCGGGCGGATCAAGGGGGTGGACGGCAACGCCAAGATGAGCAAGTCTCTCAACAATGCGGTTTATCTCAAGGACAGCGCTGATGAGACCGCCAAGAAGATTATGGGGGCATATACCGACCCCACCAAGGCCCGCAAGGACGATCCCGGGCACCCCGACGGCTGCATGGTCCATGCCTATCACCAGATATTCACCCCGGGCCACGCCGCCATCAAGGAGGAATGTTTGAGGGGCGGGCGGGGCTGTGTGGTCTGCAAGAAGGAGCTGATCGCCAACATGAATGCTTATTTTGCCCCCATCCGGCAGAAGCGTTTGGAGCTGGGCAATGACCTGGGGTATGTGAAGGACGTTCTACGAAAGGGGATCATCAAGGGGCAGGAGTATTCCAGCGAGATATTGGACCGGGCCAAGACGGCCATGAAGATAGATTACCGGGACATACTTGGTTAGATGGATCTGTCAGATTAATTACTTTTAGGAGATGAGACCTTGAAAGACCTAGCGCAACACGCCCTGAACGTGGCCGAGCTGGCCGGGGCCAGCTACGCCGACATCCGGATCATCAACGAGGATTCCGAGCGGGTGGAGGTCAAGGACGGCCAGGTGGGCAGCATCAACCGGGCATCTTCCGCCGGCTTCGGCATCCGGGTGATCGCCGACGGGGCCTGGGGCTTCGCCTCCAGCCCCAAAATCGACAAGGCCGAGATCGAGCGGGTGGCCAAACTGGCCGTCAAGGTGGCCAAGGCCAGCGCCCGGCTCAAAATCCGCGATCTGGAACTGGCGCCGGTGGAGAAGTACGTTGACAAATACGTTACTCCTCACAAAAAGAACCCGCTGGAGGTCCCGTTGGAGGAAAAGATCGCATTGCTGCTTAAGACCGACGAGATCATGCGGAAGGTGAAAGGGGTCAACATCACCGAATCCCGGATCGCGGCCTGGGTGGAGGACCAGCTGTTCGCCTCCACCATCGGCTCGGTGATAGAACAGAGGATTGTGCAGTGCGGAGGCGGCTATACCGCCACTGCCATAAAGGACGGAGACGTACAGTATCGCTCCTATCCCTGCTCACACGGCGGGCAGTGGGAGTCCAACGGCTACGAGATGATCGAGGCTCTGGACTTTCCCGGCCACGCCCAGCAGGCGGCCGAGGAGGCGGTGGCCCTGCTGTCGGCCGAGCAGTGCCCGACGGGCGAGAAGGACATCATCATCGAGGGCTCCCAGCTGTCGCTGCAGATCCACGAGTCGGTCGGCCATCCCCTGGAGCTGGACCGGGTGTTCGGCAGCGAGGCCAACTTCGCCGGCACCAGCTTCGCCACCACCGACAACCTCGATAAGCTGAAATACGGCTCGGACATCGTCACCATAACCAGCGATCCCACCTGCCCCATGGGGCTGGGCAGCTTCGGCTACGACGACGAGGGGGTCAAGGCCCGGAAATTCGACCTGATCCGGAACGGACAGCTGGTCAACTACCTGTCATCCCGGGAGACCGCCCAAAAGATCGGCAAGGTATCCACCGGGGCCATGCGGGCCGACGGCTGGGGGAACCTGCCCATCGTCCGGATGACCTGCATCAACCTGGAGCCGGGGACCAAATCCCTGGAGCAGATAATCTCCGAGACCGAGGACGGCATCTACATGGCCAGCAACAAGAGTTTCTCCATCGACGACCGACGCTCCAACTTCCAGTTCGGCACCGAGATAGCCTGGGAGATCAAGCAGGGCAAGCTGGGCCGGATGATCAAGAACGCCACCTACACCGGGTTCACCCCCCAGTTCTGGAACGCCTGCGACGCCATAGCCGGCCCGGGGGACTGGAAGATCTGGGGGACCGCCAACTGCGGCAAGGGGGAGCCCCAGCAGCTGGCCCGCACCGCCCAGGGCTGCGCCCCAGCCCGCTTCCGCAAGATCAAGGTCGGCGTGATACCGGGTAAGAAGTAAACCATTTGGGATGAATAATGAAATGATGATGGACAAGAAACAGGCCCAGGAGATATGCCAGAAGGCGATTTCCTTCGTCAAGGAGGGCCAGGCCGAGGTGACCTTGACCCAGACGGTCAGCCCCCTGACCCGGATCGCCAACAATACCATCCACCAGAACGTGGCCACCTCGGACCTCAGCATCTCGCTGAGGGTGGACATTGACGGGCGCTCGGGGCGGGCCACCGCCAACCAGTGGGACGATGAGAGCCTGAAAAACCTGGCCCGGCGGGCGGCCGGTGCGGCCCGGGCCATCACCAACCGGCAGGAGCTGCCCCCCCTGATGGGCCCCCAGTCCTACCGGGAGATCAAGTCCTACGACCCGGCCTCGGCCGAGATGGAGCCGGAACAGAGGGCCGAGATGGTGCTCAAGGCGGTCAAGCTGGCCCGAACCGAGAAGGTGGAGCTGGCCGGGCTGGTCAGCAACCTGGCCTACCATAATGCCCTGGCCAACAGCAACGGACTGTTCGCCTACCACCGGATCAGCACCCTGACCATGGAGATCACCGCCCGCTCCGGGCTGGCGGCCGGCCGGCACGCCCGGATGGTCCGCTCCCCGGGCCAACTGGACCCCGAGCAGGTGGCCGGCATAGCCATCCAGAAGTGCCTGGGCGGCGTCAAACCCAGGGCCCTGGAGCCGGGCGAATACACGGTCATCCTCGAGCCGGAGGCGGTGACCACCCCGCTGATGTTCCTGTCCTGGCTGGCCTTCGGGGCCCTGGCGGTCCAGGAGAACCTGAGCTGCCTGTCCGGCCGGCTGGGCCAGAAGCTGATGGGCGAAAACATCACCATCAGCGACGACGCTTATCATCCCCTGGCAGTCTGGGCCGAGCCTTTCGACTCCGAGGGGATGCCCAGGAAGAAGGTGACCATCATCGACCGGGGGGTGGCCAAGGGCCCGGTTTACGACCTGAAGACGGCGGCCAAGGACCGGACCGAGACCACCGGACACGGGCTGCCCCAGCCCAACACCTTCGGCCCCATGCCCCGAAACCTGGTCTTGGAGGGCGGCAGCTCGTCGCTGGATGACATCATCAAGTCCACCAAGCGCGGGGTGTTGGTGACCCGCTTCTGGTACAACCGGGTGGTGGACCGCAAGATCCCCATCATCACCGGAATGACCCGGGACGGAACCTTTTTGATCGAGGACGGCAAGATATCCTGCGGGGTGAAGAATATGCGCTTCAACCAGGACCTGGTAGAGTTCTTCAACAACGTGGAGACGCTGGGAGTGCCGGAGAGCCAGGAGAACATGGTGGTCCCGCCGTTGAAGGTCAACAATTTCCACTTCACCGGGCTGACCGAGGCCTAGCCGGGCCGGGAGCCCCGCTTGCCGGGGCCTCCACCGGAGCTCCCGGGCAACCTAACCCGCAATTATCGGCTTGCCGGCATTGATGAACCAATTCAAACTGGTGTCAGAATACAAGCCCACCGGCGACCAGCCTCAGGCCATCGAACAATTGGTGGAGGGGCTGAACCGGGGCATCGATCACCAGGTGAGATCGGAAGAGCGTCGTGTAGGGAAAGAGTGTAGATCTCGGTGGT
>CALGNM010000056.1 GCA_937958665.1 uncultured bacterium
AAACACCATAAGCTATTTATCCTTCAGCTTCTCCTCCAGCTCGGCTATCCTTTTCTCCATCTGGTTGATCTTTCTGATGTACTCCGGCAGCATGGCCACCGAGGCCTCCCGCCTTTTGGCCTGGCCGTGGGGTATGGCCGGATAGCCCGAAACCACCGTCTTGTCGGGAATCGACTTGGTGACCCCGGCCTGGGCCCCGAAGGTGACATCGTTGCCGATCCTGATGTGGCCCACCAGCCCCACCTGGCCAGCCATCACCACCCGGTCGCCCACCTCGGTTGACCCGGCGATGCCGGACTGCCCGGCGATGGCGGTATCCTGGCCCACCTTGACATTGTGGGCGATCTGCACCAGGTTGTCCAGCTTGGTACCCCGCCCGATGACGGTAGGCCCCAGAGCCCCCCGATCGATGGCGGTGTTGGCCCCGACCTCGACGTCGTCCTCTAGAATGACGTTGCCCACCTGGGGGATCTTGTAGTACTTGTCGCCGTCCTTGGCGTAGCCGAAGCCGTCCGATCCCACCACCGCCCCGCAGTGGAGGATCACCCGGTTTCCCACCCGGCACTCCTCCCGGATGGCTACCTGGGGATAGAGCAGACAGCCATCACCGATCTCGGCCCTCCGCCCCACATAACACAGCGGCATGATCACCGTCCCAGCCCCGATCCTGACCCCGGCTTCAATCACCGTATAGGCCCCCACCGAGGCGCTGGAATCGATGACAGCCGAGCTGTCTATTATCGCCGTAGGATGAATGCCCGTCTGAACCCTGGGCCGGGCCGCATTGTAGAAGAAGGTCACCGCCTTGGCGAAGCTCAGATAGGGGTTGTCGGAGACGATCAGACTGCGTCCCTCGATGGCAGACGAAGGGTGGACTATCACGCAGGAAGCCCGGGTCTGGGAAAGCAGGCTGGCATACTTGGGATTGGCCAGAAAACTGAGCTGGCCCGGGCCGGCCTCCTTGAGTCCGGCCATCCCGGTCAGCTCCACATCCGGGCCGGCCAGGCGTCCCCCGCATTCCCGGGCCAGCCGACTGGCCAAAACGCCTCTCATGGCTGGACCTTCTGGGACAGGCGCTCGGCCAACTTCTCGCAGCCGGCCGCCATCTCGCCTTCGCCGCTGATCCGCTCGGTCTCCTCGGCCAGCACCTTCTCCATCTCCACATCGTACAGCTTGAGAACGATGGTGATCTGGTTGTTGACCACGTTCTGGCTGATGTTGCCCAGCACCATGTAGCGGACGCCCAGGATCCGGGCCATCTCCAGGCCCCGATTCTCCTTGACCTCCGACTTGCTCAGGCCCCGGTCCTTGACCAGGTCCTCCACCTGCTTCTTGGGCACCGGCTTGAAGCTTTGGCCCTTCTCCAGGAAGGAGAACAGGTAGTCGTAGGCTAGGCGGCCCTGCTTCCGCTTGATGGACTCGGCGTCCAGCTCCCAGACCGGGAACAGGGCGAGGCCCGGCAGGATCTTGGCGACGGTGCCCTCCTCCTTGGCCAGCTCCTCCAGGACCTGGTCGGTGATGTCCAGATCCTTGGAGGCATAGACCACCAGCCCCCCGGAGGAATCAAGAACCATCAGTAGGTTGTTTTCCAAAGCAACTTTTTTTACGATATTGCCAACCCGTTCGGCCATAGGGCGGGACAGCTCCCGGTTCTTCTGGTCGGCTTTTCCGCCCGGGTCGAAGATTTCCTTGACCAGGGCCTCCAGCTCGGCCTTCTTTTTGGCAATCTCATCGCGCCGGGCCTTGCGCCGCTCGCTGCTGATCACCAGGTCCTGATCCTCCAGGGCCCTCTCCAGCGAGTCGATGGTCTTCTTCCGGGCTGCAATGTCCCGGTTCCAGCCATCAATCAGCCGGTTGAGCTCCTGCCGGATGTCGGCCGATCCCCGGTACTGGGCGAAGACCTTCTTGGAGTCCAGATAGCCCACCTTCTGGGCCTGAACGGCCTGGCCGGCCAGCAGGATCAGCAGGCCCGCCAGCCAGCAGGCTTTTCTGTGGTTGATGGATTTCATACTCGAACCTTCCCTAAATTTAGAACGACGTCCCCAGCTGGAAATGGATCTTCCACTTGTCGGACTGCAGGTTCCTCTGCCAGTCGAAGCCCCAGCCCCAGTCCAGACCCAGGATGCCCAGCATCGGCACCTCGGCCCGGATGCCGGCCCCGGCCCCCTTGTACAGCCCGGGATTTTTTAGGTCCAAGCGGTCATAGGTGGTCCAAGTGTTGCCGGCGTCGGCGAAGGCCAGCAGGTAGACGCTGTTGGTGAAGCTGTATTTGACCTCCAGGTTGCCCAAGGCCATCAGCCGGCCGCCGTAGGTGGCCCGGTTGATGCTCTGGTCGGCATAGCCCCGCAGGCCATCCTCCCCGGTGCCCCCGAGCCGGAAGCGCTCATAGGCCGGCACGGTGGCCGGGTCGCTGTAACCGTCCACCACCCCGGCCTTGGCCCGAGCCATCCCCACCAGCCTCCAGAACAGCGGCCGGTAGTGGCGGTGCTCCAGGATGTACTTCTGGTAGTCGATTTTGCCTCCCAGAATACCCCCAGCGAATTTGGCCATTCCCACCGAGCGGTTGCCCCGGCTGGCGTTGAAGGGGCGATCCCGGCTGTCCCGCACCAGGGTGAAGGAGGTGGCCGAGGAGATGCTGGGGTAGGTTCCTTCCTTGATGTACTTGGCGAAGATCTCCGAGAAATCGCTGAGATTGATCCGCTCCAGGCTGTATTGCCAGTAGCCCCGGGTGTAGTCCAGCCAGGGAATGGGCCGGCCCAGGCTGAGGCTGCCGCCGGTCTTGCGCTGGGTGTAGTCGGTGTAGTCATATTGGGTATGATAGGCGTTGACCCCCACCGAGGTGGGGGTGTCAAACAGCCAGGGCTCGGAGAAGCCCAGGTCGATATTGAATTTCTTGTTGCTGAACTCGGTCTTGAGATTGACGGTCTGGCCCCGGCCTAGGAAGTTGGGGACCCCGATCTGGACGAACCCGGCCAGCCCGTCGGTAGCCCCATAGGTGGTCCCCACCTGGAACTGGCCCACCGTCTTCTCCTTGACATTGAAGATCAGGTCGATGTTCCCCAGGGTGTCGGCCGGCTGGTAGTTGAGCTGGACGTCCTCGAAATAGCCCAGGGTGAAGATCTCCCGCTGGCTGCGGATCACCTTGGAGCGGCGAAACAGCTCGCCCGGCTTGACGGCCAGCACCCGGCGAATCACCTTCTCCCTGGTCTTGGTGTTGCCGGTTATGATCACCTTGTTGACAAAGGCCTGGTTGTTCTCCACGATGCCGTATTTGATGTCCACTGTGCTGTCCCTGAGGTCCTCCACCGGGTCGATGCGGCAGTAGATATATCCCTCCTCGGTGTACAGCGAGAACAGGTTCTCCATGGTCTTGTCGGCCTCGTCGATCTTGTAAACCTGCCCCTCCTTGAGTCGGGTAACCCGGGCCAAACGATTGCTGGCGATCTTGTCGTTTCCGGAGTATTCCAGCTTGCCCACCCGGAAGCGGGGTCCCTCCGATACCCCCAGGTGGATAGTGACCCGGTCCATTTTGGCATTGTAGGTCAGGGAATCCTGGGCCACCAGATCGGAAGAGCACACGTCTGAACTC
>CALGNM010000057.1 GCA_937958665.1 uncultured bacterium
GAGATCGTATTCGGTGACTGGAGTTCAGACGTGTGCTCTTCCGATCTCCAACCTATCTGAAGGTCAACAATAAATTTCAGTTTATTCTACTTCGGTCACTGCCCGGGCGAACCACTCCCTCACCTGCCGGTATTTGGCCTTCAGGTCCTCCGGGCCTTTGACAAAATATAGCTCCTCCAGCCTTTTCACCTCCTCCGGCGGCAGGTCGTAATTGGCATATTTGGTCCGGAAGGCGTAATGATACGGGGAGTGCTTCATCCTCAGGACGGCCAGCAGTCCGCCCAGGGCGAAATTGTAATAGAAATCGAGGGCATCCAGATAATTGCCCCGGTTGTACTCCTTGTCGAAGAACAATTGAAACACATCCATCCTGGCCCTAATCCTCTCCAGGGCGGCCGCCATGTTCTGGCGGAACTTCTCCCTGTTCAGGGGTTGGGAAGCGATGATGCCTTTGCGGTCAAAGTGGACTATGGGATTGCCGTGGATCTCCGGTTCCAGGAACTTGTCCGTCTTCTCCAGTTCCCCCACGGCGAAATCCACCAGCAGGAAAGGGCTTATGCCCTTCAAGCGGTAGAACTTCTGGAAGAAACCATGCGGGGTGGGCTGGGGCACTTCGAAGGTTTTTTCGATTCCGGCCAATTTATCCAATTCCTGTTCCACGGTCTGGAAGACTTGGGGGATCGAATCCCGGTCGGCGATGACCATGAAGTCGATGTCGCTCCACTGATCCACCCGGCCAAAGGCCGCCGCCCCGCCCTGCCACAGGGCATGGACAAAATCCAGCCTTTCCAGGGAGCCGGCCACCGCGCAGATTATCTGGTTACGCTGTGCTTCCCATTGGTCCATCTCTCCTACCCTCCGTTATTGTTGATTTCTTCCATCCATTGCCTGTAGTCCCTGCGAAAAAGCCAGTTGGGACGGGAGAGGATAGTCTCTCTTGCGGCCGAGGCATACTTGGCGTCCCCGGTCACCTGCCACAACCGAATCATGATCTCCACCTGAAAGCGGGCGGAAGCCTTCGACACCAGGGGCGAAACCCTGGCCTCATATTCCCGCGGGTCGATCTCCCCCAAGGCCAAGCCGATTTCGGCTTCGGTCTTGTTCAGCCCGGCCAGGTATTCCTGACGGGACATCTCTTCCGCCAGCTGGCGAGACTGGTCGTTGTATTTTCTGGCCAATTCCAGGTTCCCGCAGGCCAACTCCACTCTGGCCAGGTCCCCCAGGCATTCGCAGAGGTATTCCTTCACCGACAGCTCGCGGAATATGGACCCGGCCTCCAGGTAGGCCTCCCTGGCTCCTTGCATCTCACCCTTATCTTGCAGGATGTTGCCCCGGGTAAAAAGCACTATCCCCTCTCCCCTCCGGTCCCCCATCTCCCGGGCTATGGCCAGGCTAATCCCCACCAAGGCCAGGGCCTTCTGGTAATCTCCCCGGTACGAAAGCACCTTGCCCTGGTTGTTGAGCACCACCCGCTCTCCGCCCCGGTTGCCCAGCCCCCGGGCTATCTGCAGGCTCTGGTCATAACATTCCAGGGCCTTCTGGTAATCCTCGAAATGATCGTAGATGCCTGCCAGATTGTTGAGGCCCACCCTCAGCGAGTACTTGTCCCCGATCTGGCTGGCGATGGCAATCTGCTTGTGATAGCATTCCTCGGCCCTGTCATATTCGCCCAGCGAGAAATATATTCCTCCCAGGTTGGCGTAGTCGGTTCCGATCAGCTGAAGGTTGTTGTTGTCGATATCGATAGCCATCTTCTGCTCGTTGCACCGTTTGGCCTTCTCGTGCTCGCCCAAGTACCAGTACATCAGCCCCTGATTGCCCTGGATGATGCTCATCAGGTCCCGATCGCCGGCCCGGATGGCCAGCTCCAGGGCCTCCTGGAACAGGGGGGCGGCTTGGGTATAATCCCCCATGTTGCGGTATAGGTTGCCCAGGTTGCCCGTGGTATTGCAACGCTGGGCTTCCAAGCCCAGGCGCCGGCTGATGTCGAGCGATTCCTGAAACAGCGGCATGGCCTCCTGGAACTTGCCTCTCTGCATAAGCAGGAAGCCACGCTGGTTGGCACAATCCGCCACCAGGTCTTGGCGGCCCGCCAGACGGGTGGCCCCCAGGACCTCTCCGAAAAGCGCTTCTGCCCTGGCCCATTCACCCATGCGCGACAGGGTCTCGGCCCGCCTCATCTGCAGGGTATAGGCAAAATACGAGGGGCGATCCCAACCGGAAATTTCGCCGGCCAGTCTTAAAATGATAAAATTTCCTAACGCCCGATGTCTTTCCATGTCTTATGAGGTTCTCCCATAAAAAACAAGCGGGTCCTCAGGACCCGCTTGCCATCAGATCTATACCCTGGTTTCGGCGCCCTTTCTGAGGGCCTTGACATTCAGCTCCAGCATCTCCGGCTTGGCCCGTTTGAACACCTTGCCCAGTGCCCGGCCGATGGTCTCCACCGATACCGCCCTGGTCAACCCGGCAAAGGCCCCCAGAGCCACCATGTTGGCGATCTTGGTGGTCCCCAACTCTTCGGCTATCTTGTTGCAGGGCACATAGGCGACTTTGATGTCAGTCCTCTTGGGTTTGGAATTGACCAGGGAGCTGTTGATGATCAGCAGCCCACCCGGCTTGACCAGCGGCTCAAACTTGGCCAGCGACGGCTCGTTCATCACGATGACGGTGTCGGGCCGGGAGACCACCGGACTGGAGACCTCATCCGAGGCGATGACCACCGAGCAGTTGGCGGTGCCTCCCCGCATCTCGGCCCCATAGGCCGGGAACCAGGACACGTTCTTGTTCTCCAACAGACCGGCCTGGGCCAGCAGGATGCCGGCCGAGATCACCCCCTGACCTCCGAAGCCGGAAATTCTTATTCCCTGATACATTACTTCTGCCCTCCTTCCTGTTCCGGCGTGCGGAACACTCCCAGCGGATACAATGGCATCATCTTCTCGTCAACGAATTTAGCCCCCTGCAACGGGGTTACCCCCCAGTTGGTGGGACACATTGAAAGGATCTCCACCAGTGAGAATCCCTTGCCCTCTATCTGGTTCTGAAAGGCCTTCCTGATGGCTTTCTTGGTCTTGATCACCCCCTGGGCGGTGCTGACCGAGGTCCGCTCCAGATACCGGGCGCCCTCCAACTGCGACAGCAGTTCGCAGACCCTGATGGGATAGCCGTTGACCTTGGGATCGCGTCCCTTGGGACAGGTAGTAGCCGGCTGGCCCACCAGGGTGGTGGGGGCCATCTGGCCCCCGGTCATGCCGTAGATGGCGTTGTTGATGAAGATCACAGTGATGTTCTCGGAGCGGGCCGCCGAATGAACGGTCTCGGCCATCCCGATGGAGGCCAGGTCTCCGTCTCCCTGATAGGAGAACACCACACAATCGGGCTGAGAGCGCTTGATGCCGGTGGCAATGGCCGGCCCCCGGCCATGTGGACCCTGGATCATGTCGCAGTTGAAATAATCGTCGGCGAAGACTGCGCAGCCCACCGGGGCCACCCCCACCGTCTTCTCGCGAATGCCCAGCTCGTCCATCACCTCGGCTATCAGCCGATGGACGATGCCGTGCCCGCAGCCGGGGCAGTAGTGCATCTTGATATCAACCAGGCTGGACGGTTTCTTGTTGGTTTGTTCCATTATCTACGCCCTCCTTTCCTGGCCGCTTTTTAGATCGGAAGAGAACACGTCTGAACTCCAGTCACCGAATACGATATCGT
>CALGNM010000058.1 GCA_937958665.1 uncultured bacterium
ACCACCGAGATCTACACTCTTTCCCTACACGACGCTCTTCCGATCTGTCAATTCTGTTTTCCGGTTTTTGATTTTCGATTTCAAGAGGTCCAACCCCGCCTGCGACGCGCCCAGGGAACCGGTGACCAAAACCGCATCCCCCGGCCTTACCCCCGACCGTAATCCGACATTACCCCTGTCGGCTTCCCCGTAAACGGCGATGGTTACTGACAGCCCCTCCCCGGCCACGGTATCGCCGCCACAGAGGGCCACCTGGTAACGGGCAGCCAGTTTCCGTATTCCGGCATAAATCGATCCCACCGATTGCCGGGATATGCCCCGGGGCAGGGTCAGGGAAACCACCGCCAGAATTGGTTTTCCCCCCATGGCGGCAACATCCGAAAGATTGGCCGCCAAGGCCTTATGCCCCAGGTCGGCATAGGAGGTATAGGAAAAATCGAAGTGCACGCCCTCGACCAAGGTGTCGATGGTCAGCAGGCCCGCCCGCCCCCTACCGACAGAGAAGACGGCCGCATCATCGCCGATACTGGTTAAAACCGTCCGGTTGTCAGTCTGATACCGCCTTCTGATCATCTCGATGAGCCCGAATTCGCTCAAAGCCTTGGTTTTCTCGCTCACCGTCTGGCCAACCTCTTGTAATATCCAGGACGCCGGTCCCGGAACAGATCGTTTATCGCGGTGATCTTCTTGTCGCCCGCCTGAACCGGGTTAATCTCAACAATCCTGACCGTCTCGGCCTCCTCCCCCGCCCGGCTCAGCACCCGGGCGTCTGGCCCGGATATGACACTCTGCCCGATGAACCTCAGGTCCTGCCCCCCCCGGTTCTCCCTCCCAATGCGGTTGGCGGTGATGGTAAAGACCCGGTTCTCCAGGGCCCGGACCGGCATGGAGTCAGGGCAGAAAGGGAGCACCAGATTCGATGGATGGCAGATGATCTGGGCCCCCTGCAGAGCCAGAGCCCGGGCCGATTCCGGGAAGATCCAGTCGAAGCATATCATCATGCCTATCCTGACCCTGCCGAGCGGGAAGACCTTGAAGCCGGTGTCGCCGGGAGTGAAATATTTCTTCTCATTGAAGAAAAGGTGGGTTTTCCGGTAAACATCTATCTGCCCCCCGGGCCTGACCAACACCGCCGAATTATATATCCGGCCGCCGCTACGTTCAGCAAAACCGGCCACGATACTCGTGCCGGTCCGCCGGGATATTTCGATGAACCGTTTGACCGCCGGGCCGTCGGCTGGCTGGGAGAGGGCCCGGACTTCACTAAGGGAAGCAAAATTATAGCCGGTGGTGCAGAGCTCTGGCATTACCAACAGGTCTGCCCTACGGCGTCCGACCAGATGTTCGATCCGGCTCAGGTTTTCATCTACCCGCCCGAAAATCGGTTTGAACTGGACAAATCCGATGCGCATCCAGGTCAAACGTTGAATTTGATGTTCAGGATGTCCCCGTCCTTGACTATGTATTCCTTGCCCTCCAGCCTGACATGGCCCTTTTCCCTGGCCCCGGGATAGCCTCCCGCCTCGACCAGATGCTCGTAGCTTACCACCTCGGCCCGGATGAAGCCCCGCTCCAGGTCGCTGTGGATGGCCCCGGCTGCCTGGGGGGCTTTGGTATTGGCCGGGATGGTCCAGGCCCGGCACTCGTCCTCACCCACCGTAAAGAAGTTTATCTTCCCCAGCAGGCGGAATGAGGTCCGAATCATCTTGTTGAGTGCCGGCTCGTCAATTTTAAGTTCGCATAGGAAATCCTTGGCCTCATCGTCAGTCATCTGGGCGATGTCCATCTCGATGGACCCGCACAATGGGGTGACGGTCTCCCCGGTCTGTCCCTCAAATCCGGTGGCCATCGGGGAAGGATCCGCCCCCTCCGGATAGTTCAACACCAACAAGGCCGGCTTCTCGGTCAACAGCTGAAAGCTCCGCAAAGCCTTGGACTCCTCGGGACTCAGGCCCAGGGTCCGAATAGATCGGAAGAGCGTCGTGTAGGGAAAGAGTGTAGATCTCGGTGGTC
>CALGNM010000059.1 GCA_937958665.1 uncultured bacterium
GATATCGTATTCGGTGACTGGAGTTCAGACGTGTGCTCTTCCGATCTCATTATGACAGCACCACCAACACCTTCACCGGCGATGTCAGGCTCGGCCTGGGCGGGGTCGAGTACACCCGAAAAACCGACGTCGATACCGGCGAGATCGAGCTGCCCGGGCTCACCAGCCTGAAGGCCTCTCTGGGCATGAAGTTCTGGGGTTTAAGGGTGGGGGTCAACGGCGGGATGGACATGCTGGCCACCGAGTGGCCCATGATCGGCAACGCCTACGCCTCGGTGGGGACCTCGCTGTCGGTCAAGCGCACCAGCCTGAAGCTGGGGCTGGCCAGCCGCTGGCAATACTTGGCTCTGGAGGAGGAAAAACTCTACAGCTCGGCGCCCATGGTGATTTTGGGGGCCGGGGTGGGCATCCCCTTTCCCAAGGGCGAGCTGATGCTGGGCTCCCGGATCAACCTGGCCAACGGTGTCTTGAGCGCCTCCAACCTGCAGAAAGTGGAGGACTTCAAGCCTTGGGAGACCGTGGCCATCAACGCCGGGATCAGGGTGTCGCTGTAAAAGTTATGGAAAATACAGTCGCCTCAAAATCCAGCCTGTCTCGCCAGGGATTCCCCATTATACTGTCGGCCCCCTCCGGGGCGGGCAAGACCAGCTTGTGTCGCCGGTTGGTTGAGCTCCATCCCGAGATCGTCTATTCCATATCCACCACTTCGCGCCCTCCCCGGCCCAACGAACGGGATGGCCAGGATTATCATTTTGTCTCGGCCGCCCAGTTTGAAAAAATGTTGGAGGGGGATCAACTGCTGGAGTGGGCCATGGTTCATGACAACTACTACGGCACTCCCCGGGGCGAGCTGGCCGGAAGGCTGGAGGCCGGCCAGGACGTGATCATGGACATCGATACGGTGGGTGCCCGCTCGGTCAAACGGATCTACCCCCAAGCCGTCACCATATTCGTGATACCTCCCTCGCTGGAGGCCCTGCGGACTCGCCTGAGAAGCCGGGCCACCGACAGCGAGGAGGTGATCAGCAAGAGGCTGAACAAGGCCCGCCAGGAGATGGAGCAGCTGGGCGATTTCGACTATTGGCTGGTGAACGACGATTTCGATCGGGCGGTGGACACGGTGGCGGCTATCATTCGAGCCGAGCGTTGCCGGCTGAGCCGGTACCAGCGGGAAGACATCATCAGAACAATATAATTACAAAGGAGCTAACAAGATGGCATTCATTCCCATCGAGGACCTGATCGAGGACATGGAAAACAAGTACATGGCGGTGCTGGTGGCCTCCCGTGAGGCCCGTCGCCTGAACGACCGGCGGCGGATGGGACGAATCGATATGGCCCTCAAGCCCATCACCCGGGCCCTGGAGAGGATCAGGGACCACAAGGTTGTCTTCCAGAGCCATGACTGAAAGCCCCGGAGTGGTGATTGGCGTCACCGGCAGCATCGCCGCCTACAAGACCCTAGATCTGGTCAGCCGCCTGAGGAAAAGGGGCATCCAGCCGGTGGTGGTGATGACCGACAGCGCCACGCGGCTGGTGGCGCCGGCCTCATTCGAGGCGTTGTCCGGAAATCCGGTAGCTCTGGAGCTTTTTCCTAAAGCCAGGCCCCAGGGCATCGAGCACATCTCTTTGGCCAAAAGGGCCCGGGTGCTGGCAGTGGTGCCGGCCACCGCCAATTTTATGGCCAAGGCCGCCCACGGCATGGCCGATGACCTGCTGTCCACGGTGGCTCTGGCGGTACGCACTCCCCGGCTGTTGGCTCCGGCCATGAACTGCGACATGTGGGCCGATCCGGCGGTGCAAAACAATCTGAAATTGCTTAAATCCCAGGGCTGGCAGGTGGTCGGGCCGGACTCCGGCCATTTGGCCTGCGGAGACAGCGGTGCCGGCAGGTTGGCCCCCCTGGATGACATTGAGGCATCGATTATATGTCTGCTGGAGCAGAAGCATGATTTGGCCGGAGCCAGCCTGCTTGTTACAGCCGGCCGGACCGAGGAACCATGGGATCCGGTACGTTTCCTGTCCAACCGCTCATCCGGCCGGATGGGCATGGCGGTGGCCGAGGTGGCTGCGCGCCGGGGGGCCAGGGTCACCCTGGTATCCGGGCCGGCCGATATCCCGCCTCCTCCGGTGTTCAAGAACATACCGATTTCAACCGCCGAGCAGATGCGTCGGGCGGTGCTAAAGGAACTGCCCCGCAATCGCTGTCTGATAATGGCCGCGGCGGTGGCCGACTACGCCCCCCTTAGGGTTTCAACCTCCAAGATCAAGAAAGGGGCTGACAACATCAGCCTGGCCCTGAAGCGCAACCCCGATATCCTGAAGCTGGCCTCTTTGCGTAAAAAGCCGGGGACCCTGCTGGTGGGTTTTGCCTTGGAGACCGACCATCTGGTGGATAACGCCAGGCGAAAGCTGGCGGAAAAGAAACTGGATCTGGTGGTGGCCAATCCGGCCCAGACCCTGGCCAGCTCCGATATCCGGGCGGTCATCATCGACCGGCGGGGAGAAAAGACCAGCCCGGGGCCGCTGTCCAAATCAGGTTTTGCCGAGCTGCTGCTGGATAAGGTGGCGGCGCTGCTGAAGGGTATGGAATGAGCAAGGCTCCGGCCATCAGCCTGCTGAGGCGCTATTTCCTCCAGGAGCAGGAGCAGGGGGTGTCCGAACTGGTGCTGTCTGTCCGGCCGTCCCTGTCCCGGCATGTTAAATATAAAAATCAGGTGCCAGCGCCCAAAGGTCAGATTGCGGCTGGGCCCCTGGAGGAACTTAAGGTTCAGATCAGCTCCTGCACCAAATGTCCGCTGGCCAAAACCAGAAACAGCTTTGTCTTCGGGGAGGGGGATCCCCGGGCCGGCCTGGTATTCGTCGGGGAGGCTCCCGGCCACGAGGAGGACCTGCAGGGGAGGCCTTTTGTCGGAGCGGCCGGCCAGCTGCTGACCAAGATCATCGAGGCCATAAAACTCGACCGATCCCAAGTCTACATCTGCAACATCCTGAAGTGCCGCCCGCCCAACAACCGTAACCCCCTGCCAGCCGAGATTGAAAAGTGCGAACCCTATCTGGTGCGACAGCTGGAGATCATAAAGCCAAAAGTGATCTGCGCCCTGGGCACCTTCGCCGCCCAGACCCTGCTCAAGACAAAGCTGCCCATCTCAAAGTTGAGGGGCCAGGTCCATTACTACCAGAACATCCAGCTGGTTCCAACCTTTCACCCCGCGGCCCTGTTGCGCAATCCAGGCTGGAAGCGCCAGACCTGGGAGGATGTCCAGCTGGTGCGAAAGATCTACGACCAGGAGCTTAAGTGATGCCTGACGCCAACAGCCTGATAGAAAGACTGCCCCCCCAGTCCCCGGACGCCGAGATGGCGGTGCTGGGATCGATGCTGCTGTCCCCCGAGGCCATCTCGCGGGCCATGGAGATAATAGTTGATGAGGACAACTTCTACAGCACGGCCCATCGGAAGATCTTTCGGGCCATCGCCACTCTGTTCGAGAAGAACCAGCCGGCCGATCTGGTGACGGTGGCCGACGAGCTGCGCCGCCAAAAGAATCTAGACGATGCCGGGGGGGCGGTCTACCTGACCAGGCTGGTGGAGAGCGTGGCTACCTCGGCCAATGTCGACTACTACTCCCGGATCGTACTGGAGAAGGCGGTGCTGCGCCGGCTGATCAACTCGGCCACCCAGATCATCAGCTCCTGCTACGAAGCCAGCGAATCAGCCGAAGATCTGCTGGACCGTTCCGAACAACTGATCTTTTCCATCAAGGAGAAACGCCTGCGCAAGCATCTGGTCCCGGTCAGTGCCATTACCCAGTCCAGCATGGAGATTGTGGAACGGCTATACCGGGAGAAGAAGCACGTAACCGGGGTGGAGACCGGATTCCGGGATCTGGATGATATGACCTCCGGCCTGCAGAAGGGGGACCTGGTTATCATCGGGGCCCGCCCATCGGTGGGCAAGACCGCCTTTGCCCTTAACATCGCCGAGTATGCCGCGGTATACCAGCAGGTGCCGGTGGCGGTTTTCAGCCTGGAGATGTCCCAGGAACAACTGTGCCTGAGGCTGTTCAGCTCCATGGCCAAGGTGTCCGGGCACAAGGTACGCAAGGGATACTTGTCCAACGAGGAATACCGGAACATGGTGGAGGCGGTCCAGCGACTCCATGAAGCACCGCTGTACATTGACGAGAGCTCGTCATCCAGCCCCCTTGAGATCCGGGCCAAATCACGCCGCCTCAAAGCCGAGGTGGACTTGGGGCTGATCATAATCGACTATCTGCAGCTGATGCGAGGCAGCGGACGGGTGGAAAACCGCCAGCAGGAGATCTCCGAGATATCCCGCTCCCTTAAGGCCATGGCCAAGGAGCTCAACGTTCCGGTGATCGCCCTTTCCCAGCTGTCGCGCATCTCGGAACAGCGGGGTCAAGATTCCCGGCCAATCCTGTCGGACCTCCGGGAATCAGGGGCTATTGAGCAGGATGCCGATGTGGTGCTTTTCCTGCACCGCCAAAAGGGGGTCTACAAGGAAAAGGAGGAATGGGCCCAGGCCGAGAAGGGTGACCCCGGCAGCGCCGAGCTAATAATCGCCAAGCAGCGCAACGGACCTATCGGCAAGTTCAATCTGACCTTCCTCCGGGAATACACCCGGTTCGTTGACCAGACCGGGGAAACCATGCCGGTAGATTAGGAGGCCCGGACAGTGCCGTTCCGCCTGGAATCACCAGCCCGGCGCTCCCTGCCGGAGATGATCGGCCGCTCTACCATCGACCTGTTGCAGGGATGGGGGGCGGCCTTCATACTGCTGGGAAGAATAATATTATCTCTCCGCTACCTGTTCCGAAACTTCGGACAGATCACCATGCAGATGATGTATTTCGGGGTCAATTCTCTGCCGGTGGTGCTGTTTTCGGCCGTCTTCACCGGAATGGTGGCCGGGGTGCAGGCCGCCTACCAGATGCAGGGGTTGGTGCCGCCCATCTGGCTGGGCGCCGGTATATCCCGGGCGGTGCTGATCGAACTGGGCCCGGTGCTGACCGCCCTGGTGGTGGCCGGGCGGGTGGGGGCCGGCATTGCCGCCGAATTGGGCACCATGAAGGTCACCGAGCAGATCGACGCCCTGGAGACCATGGCCATTGACCCGGTGGCCTACCTGTTCATGCCCCGGTTCGTGGCCGGAGCGGTGATGGCCCCGGTCCTGACGGTTTTCGCCAACTTTGTGGCCCTGGCCGGAGGGTGGCTGGTGGCGGTGTTGTCGGTGGGCATTACCAGTCAAATGTACTTGGACGGCCTGCGGTTCCATTTCCACACCCGGGACCTGATGGGCGGGATAGTCAAATCGGTTTTCTTCGGCATTATCATAGCCACCTCGGGTTGTTTCCACGGGGCGGCCACCGGGGGCGGGGCCGAGGGGGTGGGCAAGGCCACCACCAATTCGGTGGTAGCCTCGGCGGTGCTGATCCTGATATTCGATTACATCATCTCGGCCTGGATATTCCGCTGATGATAGAGATATCTGACTTGCACAAATCGTTCAACTCCAAGCTGGTGCTGGACGGGGTGGATCTGGCCATCAATACCGGCGAGACCATGGTCATCATAGGCGGATCTGGCTGCGGCAAAAGCGTGCTGCTACGCCACATCATCGGGCTGATGCAGCCCGATCGGGGCTCCATCCGGATCGACGGGACCGAGCTGTCCGGCATTGGGCGGCAGGAATTGTTCGGCCTGAGAAAACGCCTGGGGATGCTGTTCCAAGGGGCGGCCCTGTTCGACTCCCTGACCGTGGCCGAGAACGTGGGATTGGGGCTAAGGGAGCATTCGGGACATTCTTCGGAGCAGATAGCCGACATCGTGGGGAAGAAGCTGGAGATGGTTGGCATGGGGGGGACCGGCAGTTTGATGCCGGGCGAACTGTCCGGCGGGATGAAGAAACGGGTAGGCCTAGCCCGGGCCATCGCCATGGACCCCGAATATATGCTGTACGACGAGCCCACCACCGGGCTGGACCCGATCATGGCCGACAAGATCAACGACCTGATAATCGACCTGCGGAACAAGATGTCCCTGACTTCGGTGGCGGTTACCCATGACATGGTCAGTGCCGCCAAGATTGCCGATCGAATAGCCATGCTGCATCAGGGCCGGATAATATTCTG
>CALGNM010000060.1 GCA_937958665.1 uncultured bacterium
TTTTAGACTCATAGACCAATGATATCATTGGTCCAAACCGTTTACAATCACCAAAAGCTATTGCGGAATGGTTTGAATGGAGCAATGTATATAAATGTAATGAATGTGGGAAGCCGGTCATATTAGCAGAGGCTAAAAAGAAAAGCGCCGGTCGTTATATTTGCAGCAATGCAAAATGCAAAGGAATAGTTATCCCATCCGAATGTGAGAAAATCGAAGACCAACTTATTACGGTAAAATATAAATGCAATTGCGGAAAAACCGGAGAAAAACCTGCCGATGATAACGATAACAAACTATATAAGAAAATTGAAAAATCTTTTGATGAGATTATTAAAACAGAAAAGTTAAAATATCCAAAGGATAAGTTTCCCGATGGGGACAGGCAAAGAGATGATGCTCTATATCAAAAGGGTATAACCCATTTTTATAAGTTATTTACAATAAGGAATTTATTAGCGAATGCAAGGCTGAAACAGGCAATTAATAAAACACAGTTTGACGGGAACACAAAAGAAGTATTAAAATTTGCTTTTAGTGCGGCATTGTCATGGACATCAATATTGACAAGTGATACAGGTCATGGGTGGCAGCATCATGCCTATTGGATACCTAATATATCATATGAAATGAATGTATGGGGTATGTTTGAACAACGTTTTAAGGGTGGGAATAATACTGTTCTGAGGGGCAAAAAATCATCCTTTGAAACTATCGGTAATTATGCTGCTTATGCAAAAACATTTAAGGAACTAATAAAGGATAAAACCTGTCTTTTGTTGAATCAATCTTCCCATAAACTGCCACTAACCGAGAAATCTGTAGATATTGTAATAACCGATCCGCCTTTTGGCGGGAATGTGCAATATGCAGAATTGAGCGATTTTTGGGCAGTATGGCTCAAAGATGAATTAGATTTAAAAGGGGTTATAGATAATACCGATGAAGCAGTTCAAACCAGACATTCGGGTTTTGAAACCCAAAAATCAGCGGAACATTACGAAAACATGCTTTATAAAGTATTTAAAGAGTGTCATAGAGTACTAAAATCCAATGGCTGGATGGTCATGACTTTTCATAATAGGGAAGTCGGTGTGTGGATGAGTCTCCAGCGGGCAGCGGTTAGGGCAGGCTTTAAATTGCCAGATGCATCATTTGACAAAGCAAGGGGAATGATTTATCAACCCCCAATCGAACAATATACACCTACCTTGCATTTGCGGGCACCGGGATCAATGTTGGGCGACTTTGTCCTTAGTTTCCAACGGCAGGAAACATTGCCGGAAATTGACAAAATAAAAGACACGCTTTCCCCGGATGAAGAGAAAGATTTCAGAAATAAGGTTGAAGAGTTGATAGAATTTCATGGGGGGGCAGATGAAAGTCTTTTAATGACAGGTATGATTCCATATTTAAACGAGAAAGGTTTGCTGCATAGATTGGCCAATTTTGATTTACGAACCTTTTTAAACGGGCATTTTGTTTATCATAAGGACAAAAAATGGTATAAAAAAGAGATGGTTGATAAGGAAACCCAATCGTTAAAGCCAATGGATGCCATACCTGCGGAGCTTTTAACGGAGGGCCTTATAACCAGCTTTTTAAGAGAGAAAAGCATTGCCAGTCTGGACGATATTTTGGTAAATATTTATTCAAATCTTGTTAATAGCCATCGTCCTGGAATACAGGCCATAAACAAAGTCCTGGCTAAATTTTGCGAGCAGGTTTCCATTAAAAAGGGCGATAAGCTTAAAGGGGATAGAGTGAGATCCGAATTGCCTAAAAGCACAGAGATCGAATTTAAACCACCGGTT
Source organism: uncultured bacterium (assembly GCA_937958665.1). Lineage (GTDB taxonomy): Bacteria > Edwardsbacteria > AC1 > AC1 > EtOH8 > CALGNM01. The sequence continues at coordinate 1,815 of CALGNM010000060.1, forward strand.
TTACAAACCTCAATATTCGGGGATGATGTCATTGCTTCAAAATTAGACCATAATGAGCTAATCTCGCTTTTGGCAAAATATGCTTTGCGTGCTGGTTTTGGTATTCATATTGGCGAAACAGAACAACGCAAAGTGCCCAATTTCCGTGAAATCAGCCACCAAATGCTTTCTCCGCTTGATTATGGTTTAGAGGCAAAAACATTTGATATCATCAAGGAAATAGACTTGCTATGGTTAAAGGGCAAGAAAATAATTGCTGCTTTTGAGGTGGCATATTCCATTGATACTGCTGATAAAGCAATAAATGTAAGATACAGGAATCTTTTTACATCTACCCCAAATATAGATGTAAAAACATTTGTTATTATTCGGGATCAGGATTACAGCAAGGCTGAACAGAAGTTATATACTGTGGCAAATTTAAACGATGGATTAAGCGATAGAATAAAATTGATTAAAACCAGTCAATTTACATTTGAAAATATCGAAAGTAAAATGTAACAAATCAATATAAATCAAAAGGTGAAACATGAACCTCAAATATAAAGCATTGATTGCTTCAGCCGTTTTGTTGGCCTTGCTGGCCGTCAGCCATATCATCTGTCTGGCGGACGGCGGGAACGAGGGGCCGGATGCCAAGACCACCCGAAGCTCTCTAATCTACCCCAACAGCCAGGCCAAGCCCGATGCCCCCCTGGATCGTGTGACCAACGACGGCTTGGATAGGGTCAAGGCCTACTATCAGAAGTTACTGGGTCCCTACGACATTATTGAGCCGCTGTCCGACCAGGCCGGATTCAGGAAGGGCTTTGCCGTCATCTATCGCGTCCATTACCAGGGAACGGCCGTTGCCGCTCTTTTGGAGTTCGCCCGGCTGGAGGTGACCATGCCCGATTCTGTTGGGTTCAAGTCCAGGACCATGGGTTATGAGCATATGCTGCCTCAGCCTCTGGTCCAACTGCGGAGCCTGATCGGCCGTTTTGGCCATACCCGGGAGGATTTCGACAAGCTTTTCAACCAGTACCAGTGGCTGAGGTTCATCCAGAGCTGGGACCCATCGTCGGATGGCCCGATGATCATCCGGAAATACCACGATCAGGTGTACGGCCCGATGCCCAAGAACGCCCCCAAGGCCAAGAAGGGCGATGCCGCAGCCAAGGCCGAGCTGGAGCAGAAACGAAAGAAGATGAAGGATCTGAAGGCCTCGGGAGATATGGCGGCCATGATGGCCCTGGCCCAGGAGATGCAGGCCCAGGCGGCCGGAACTTCCGAAGGTGAGGCGGGGATGGAGATCATGCAGCAGCAGATGGAAGGCCTGGAGAAAGACAGCTGGGGCGAATGGACTGATTGCTTGAGTGAGATGGCCCAGGCGGCCCGCTGGGTAAGACTGGAATACAGCCAGAGCAGCAGCGGGTGGGGTCAGAATTTCTGGCAGACGGCCACCCCGGCCAGGTGAACCATAATATACGCCAGAGCCCCGGCCTTTGATGGCCGGGGCTCTGGCTATTTTGTGTTTCCGGTTCAGAAAGCAGCACCCACCGGCAGGCAATGCAGCTTGAATCCCGCCACCCAGCCGCGGTTGCCCTGGTCGCAGATGAACAGACCGGGAGAGAATCCCCTGC
>CALGNM010000061.1 GCA_937958665.1 uncultured bacterium
AAGCCGATAGGCCGGTCGTCCTGCCGTCGCTGGGGGAAGGTCGGAATATATATCCCCGTCAACCGCTTGAAGAGGTGAGGGAGCTGAATACCATTGCCAGTCCCCGGAAGCCCGGCCGGAGGCTGATGATGGTGTTTTTTGTTTTAGCGGCGGCCTTGGTTGTGTTGTCATGTCCGGTGGAGGCCGATAGCCTGAGGGTGGGGATTTACCAGAACAGCCCCAAGGTCTTCTGGGGCAACGGCGAACAGGCCAGGGGGCTGTTCATCGACATCTTCGAGGAGATCGCCCGAAAAGAGGGCTGGAAGCTGGACTACATCCGCGGGACCTGGGAGGAGAATCTGCTGAGACTGGAGTCCCAGGAGCTGGACCTGGTGCTGGACGTGACCTATAGCCAGGAACGCGCCAGGCGGTTTCAATTCAACAAGATATCGGTGCTTGAGTCCTGGCTCCAGGTTTTCACCCGGAGCACTGTGGCTATGGACAGCATCCGCGACCTGAACAACCTGAGGATTGCGGTGCTTAAGGGGGCGATCCAGGAAGACTATCTGGAACAGGAGATCAAGGCCAAATTCAACATAAACTTCACTCTGGAGGCCTTTGATGATTACGCTGGAACAGTTGAGGCCTTCCGCAGCGGCCGAGCCGATGCCATCGTGGCCAGCCGGTTCTTCTATTTCGCCCCCCAGAGGGGGGACGACATCCTGCCCACTCCGGTGATGTTCAACCCCTCCCCGGTGTACTTCGCTTTTCCCCGTGGCGAAGACGATAGTTTGGCGAGAGCCATTGACAAGCACCTGTCGGCCATGAAGAACGATCCCAACTCGGTGTACTATCATTCCATGAACCACTGGCTGGAGATCGCCCACCCCGACTACTCGGCCGCCAAGGTGCGAAAGATGCTGTGGATAGTGGCATTGCTGGGGGCTCTGGCGGTGGCGGTCACCCTGTCCCTGGTCCTGAGGATCAGGCTCAAGAACGCCAGACTGCTGAAAGCCGACCGGGAGCTGAAGGAGGCCTCGGGCCTGCTGGACGCGGTGTTCGACGTCATCCCGGACGTGATGGGGATACAGGACGCCGACCGGAGGATCATCCGCTATAACCAGGCCGGCTACCAGTACCTGAAAAAGGGTCCCTCCGAGGCCATCGGCCGCCGGTGCTACGAGATAATCGACCGAAACAACCCCTGCCCGGTCTGCGCCACCACCGAGGCCCTGCAAAAGGGGCGCCCCACCAAGGTGGAAAAGTACGTGGAGGAATTGGGCGTCTGGCTGGATGTCCGGGCCTACCCCATCCTAGATGAGCAGGGCCAGGTCAAGTACGTCATCGAGCATCTGAGGGATATCACCGACCTCAAGCAGAAGGAGCTGGCCCTGCTGGAGAAGAACCAGGCCCTGCTGATGGCGAACCAACGGCTGGGCCAGGCCGAAGAGGAGCTTACGGCCGCCGACCGGGAGCTGAGGGAGCAGATGGCCCAGCTGCAGGCCAGCCGGGAGCAGCTGGCCGAGTCGGAGAAGAAATACCGCAGCACCTTCGAGAGCACCGGCACCGCCATGGTGATGCTGGAGGAGGACTGTACCATCAGTCTGGCCAACGCCGAATTCGAGCACCTTTCGGGCTACCGCCGGGAGGAGATCGAGGGCAAGCTCAAGTGGACCGAGTTCGTCTCCCGTCCGGATCTGGAGCGGATGAAGGAGTACCACCAACAGAGGAGGCGGGACCGATCCGCCGCCCCCCGCAAGTACGAGTTCCGGTTCGTGGATCGGGTGGGCCGCACCCGGGACATCTACCTGACGGTGGATATGCTGACGGGCACCAGCCAAAGCGTGGCCTCGCTGTTGGACATCACCAAGCTCAAGGAGGCCGAGGAGCAGATAAAATCGGCCCTGCGGGAGAAGGAGCTGCTGATCAAGGAGGTCTACCACCGGGTGAAGAACAACCTGCAGGTGGTCTCCAGCCTGTTGAGCCTGCAGGCCGAGCAGATCAGCGACCCCCGCTACCGGGACATTTTTGCCGAGAGCCAGAACCGCATCCGCTCCATGTCCCTGATCCACGAGAGCCTCTACAAGACCTCCAACCTGGCCCGGGTGGATTTCGGCAGCTATGTTACCAGCCTGGCCTCCGGCCTGATCAAGACCTATGGCTTCGCCCCAGACCAGATACAGCTGGAGGTGGACACCGACGGTATTTTCCTGGAGGTGGACCTGGCCATCCCCTGCGGGCTGATGGTCAACGAGATGATCTCCAACAGCCTCAAGCACGGATTCAAGGGGCTGGCCCAGTCGGGCCGGAAGGGGGCGATTACCCTCAGGCTGTCCCTGGAGGAAGGGGGCGCCATGCGCCTGGAGGTGGGCGACAATGGGGACGGTTTTGACGGGCCCAGCCAGCTGGATGAGCCGAATTCCCTGGGCCTGCAGCTTATAAATGTCCTGGCCGGCCAGTTGAAAGCCAAGGTGACCATGCAGCCGGGGCCCGGGGTACGCTACCTGGTGGAGTTTGGCGCCAGGGCGTAGGGGGGATCGCCTTGGAGAGGGGGCTGTAGGGCCCCCTTTTTTGATATTTTATAGTTTGCAAAATGGCCCGATAAATGTTATCATTACAATCTTTGCGGATATTAAGATAAGGGGTCATTAGGAGCTATGTCCAAGATAGACCGGTCCCTGGGCCGAAAGTGCGCCGACACTCTGCGGATGCTGGCGGTGGACGCGGTGGAGAAGGCCAACTCCGGACACCCCGGCCTGCCGATGGGGGCGGCCGATTGCGTCTTCGCCTTGTGGCACAATGTGCTGTCCTTCGATCCCGGAGACCCCGGCTGGCCCAACCGGGACCGCTTCATCCTCTCGGCCGGCCACGGCTCCATGCTGCTGTATGGCCTGCTGCATCTATATGGCTATGACCTGTCCCTCGACCAGATCAAAAGGTTCCGCCAACTGGGCAGCAAGACCCCCGGCCATCCCGAATGGGGGCACACCCCCGGGGTGGAGGTCAGCACCGGGCCGCTGGGGCAGGGGTTCGCCAGCGGGGTGGGGATGGCCCTGGCCGCCAAAATGGCGGCCCAGCGCTTCAACGACCGGCAATTCGCAGTGATCGACCACCGGGTGTTCGGCCTGGTGTCGGACGGAGACCTGATGGAGGGCATATCCAGCGAGGCGGCCTCGCTGGCCGGGCACCTGGGGCTGGGCAACCTGATATATCTGTACGACGACAACGGCATCACCATCGACGGACGAACCGGGCTGGCCTTCTCCGAGGATGTTAAGGCCAAGTTCAAGGCCCTGGGCTGGGGGGTTCAGGTCATCGACGGCCACGACCAGGAGCAGGCGGTGCGGGCCATCAAAAAGGCGGTCCGGGAAGTTAAAAAGCCATCCCTGATCATCGCCCGGACCCACATCGCCTACGGCAGCCCCAACAAGCAGGACAGCTCATCCGCCCACGGCTCGCCCCTGGGGACCCAGGAGGCGGCCGCCACCCGGAAAAACCTATCCTGGCCCGACGAGGCCTTCCATATCCCGGCCGAGGTCAAGGAGCTGTGCCAGGCCAGAGCCAGGCAGCTGAAGCGGCGGCATGCCAGATGGAAGAGGGAGTTCCAGGCCTGGCGGGCCCGCAATCCGCAAAAAGCCGAGATGTGGGAACGGATGTGGTCTAGGCAATTGCCCGAAGATCTGGAGGAGCAGTTGCTGAAGGCGGTGCCGGCCGAGGCAGCCGCCACCCGGAGCCACTCGGGCAAGGTCATCCAGCGGGCGGCCCAGCTGGTGCCTTCTCTGGTGGGGGGCTCAGCCGACCTGTCGCCGTCCACCAATACCTTCATCAACGGATCTGATGCCGTATCCCGGGAAAACTTTGCCGGGCGGAATTTCCATTTCGGCATCCGGGAGCACGCCATGGTGGCGGTGATGAACGGCCTGTCGCTCTATGGATGTTTCATCCCCATGGGCTCAACTTTCCTGGTTTTCTCCGATTACTGCCGGCCATCCATCCGGCTGGCCGCCCTGATGGGCATCCCCTCGGTTTATGTGTTCACCCACGATTCCATCTTCGTGGGCGAGGACGGACCCACCCACCAGCCGGTGGAGCACCTTTCGGCCCTGCGCCTGATACCAAACCTGAGGGTGTACCGTCCGGCCGACGGGCCGGAGACAGCTTTGGCCTGGGCGGCGGCCCTGCGCAACTCGGCCGGTCCGACGGCCCTGATCCTCTCCCGCCAGAAGCTGCCGATCCTGCCGGAAGCGGCTGGCCCGGAAGCATTCGGCCGGGGCGGATATCTGGCCGGCGAGTTTGGCAGCAACCCCCGGCTGTGCCTGATGGCCAGCGGCTCCGAGGTCGGGCTGGCCCTGGAGGCCGGGAAGCAACTGTGGCAGGACGGGATATCTTCCACCGTGGCCTCGATGCCGTGCCTGGAGATCTTTATGGCCCAGCCCCAGGAATATCGGAATAGTGTAATCGCCCCGGGGGCGGTCCGGGTGGCCATCGAGGCGGGGCGGGGCGCCCTGTGGCAGGGGCTGCTGGGGCCGGACGGCCTTTTCATCGGAGTGGAGGAATTCGGGGCCTCGGCCCCGGAGAAGGCGCTGGCCGAGAGGTTCGGCCTGACCCCGGCCGGGGTGGTGGGCAGGATCCTGGCGCGCTTCAAAACAAATTGAAGGTTAGACACTTAAATAGCCCATCAGGGACCCGAAAATCATTGACAAATCGACATTTAATGATTATATTTATCCGGCCCTGTTTGACGGATGGCCGGAACACCAGGACAGCTACAGGGCCAACCCATTGCAAGGAGAGGGTTTAGTGCAACAACCCAACAAAATGCACCTCTATCGGAAAATCAAAGCCCGCCTCAAGGAGCTGATCAAGCAGGGGGATTACTACAAGCAGCTATCGGAGGAGAACTTTGATAAGTACATCCGGGCCATGGCCGATTTCGACAACTACCGCAAGCGGGTGGCCAAGGAATATCTGGAGAAGGAGGCCGATGCCAACCGGAACCTGATAGCCAAGCTGCTGCCGGTGCTGGACAATCTTGACCGGGCCATTGAGGCCTCCCGGGCCGGGGCCGAGAAGGACGAGGCCCTCAAGTCGTTCCACCAGGGCATCCAGATGATCGACCAGCAGATCCACGGCATTCTGGAGAACGAGGGGCTGAAGACCTTCAACAGCCGGGGTGAGGAATTCGACCCAAACCGCCACGATGCGGTGCTGATCGTGGAGTCGGCCGAGCACGAGCCCAACACCGTTATCGACGAGGTGGAGAAGGGCTTCGTCTTCCGGGGCAAGGTCCTGCGGCACGCCCGGGTGACGGTCTCCAAGCGGCTGGACGGCGATGCCTCGGAGCCGGATGGCTGCCCGGCCGATCAGGGCGGAGGGCCCGAGGAACAGGAAGCACAGGAATAGAAACAAAAATAATTTTCAGGAGAAGATAAATGGGAAAAGTGATTGGAATCGATCTGGGAACCACCAACTCCTGCGTGGCGGTGATGGAGGGCGGCAATCCCACCGTCATCCCCAACCAGGAGGGCATGCGGACCACCCCGTCGGTGGTGGGCTTCCTCAAATCCGGCGAGGAGGTGGTGGGCCAGGTGGCCAAGCGCCAGGCCATAACCAACCCCGAGAACACCGTCTATTCGGTCAAACGCTTCATGGGGCGGCGCTACGGCGAGGTCAGCTCGGAGATGAAGCTGGTGCCCTACAAGGTGATCGAGGGGCCCCACGGCGACGCCCGGGTCCAGGTGAACGACAAGCTCTTCTCCCCGCCTGAGATCTCGGCCAAGATCCTGCGCTACCTCAAGGAGGCGGCCGAGGCCTATCTGGGCGAGAAGATCACCCAGGCGGTGATCACCGTGCCCGCCTACTTCAACGACGCCCAGCGCCAGGCCACCAAGGACGCCGGGCAGGTGGCCGGCCTGGAGGTGATGCGGATCATCAATGAGCCCACCGCCGCGGCCCTGGCCTACGGGCTGGACAAGGGCAAGTCCCACAAGATCGCGGTCTACGACCTGGGCGGCGGCACCTTTGACATCTCCATCCTGGAGCTGGGCGAGGGGGTGTTCGAGGTCCGCTCCACCAACGGCGACACCCACCTGGGCGGCGACGACTTCGACCAGAAGATCATCGACTGGCTGGCCGACGAGTTCCAGAAGTCCAATGGAATCGACCTGCGCAAGGACAAAATGGCCCTGCAACGCCTCAAAGAAGCGGCCGAGAAGGCCAAGTGCGAGCTGTCCACCACCATGCAGACCAACATCAACCTGCCTTTCATCACCGCCGATTCCTCGGGGGCCAAGCATCTGGACCTGACCCTGACCCGGGCCAAGATGGAGCAGCTGGTGGACGAGCTGGTGCAGCGGACCATCGGGCCCTGCAAGCGGGCCCTGGACGACGCCGGGCTTAAGCTGGCCGACATCGACGAGGTGGTGATGGTGGGCGGCATGACCCGGATGCCCAAGGTCCAGGAAGTGGTCAAACAGTTTTTCGGCAAGGAGCCCCACCGGGGCGTCAACCCCGACGAGGTGGTGGCCATCGGGGCCGCCATCCAGGCGGGGGTGCTGGTGGGCGAGGTCAAGGATGTCCTGTTGCTGGACGTGACCCCCCTGTCTTTGGGCATTGAAACCCTGGGCCAGGTGATGACCCGGCTGATCGAACGCAACACCACCATTCCCACCCGCAAGAGCCAGGTGTTCTCCACTGCGGCCGACAACCAGCCGGCGGTGTCCATCCATGTGCTGCAGGGCGAGCGGGAGATGGCGGTGGACAACCGGACCCTGGCTCGCTTCGACCTGGTGGGCATCCCCCCGGCTCCCCGCGGCATCCCTCAGATCGAGGTGACCTTCGACATCGACGCCAACGGCATCCTCCACGTCTCGGCCAAGGACCTGGGGACCGGCAAGGCCCAGAGCATCAAGATCACCTCCTCCTCCGGCCTGACCAAGGAGGAGATTGACAAGATGGCCAAGGACGCCGAGGCCCATGCCGACGAGGACCGCAAGAAACGGGAGGCCATCGAGATCCGCAACCAGGCCGACGCCATGGTCTACCAGACCGAGAAGACCCTCAAGGAATACGGATCCCAGATCTCGGCCGAGGATCGCAAGGCCATTGACGACGCCATGGGCAAACTGAGGGTAGCCCTGGGCAAGGACAACACCGAGGCCATCAAGGCGGCCTCCGAGGAGCTGTCGGCCGCGGCCCGCAAGATAGGCGAGGCGGTCTATTCCAAGGCCAGCCAGCAGGCGGCCGGAGGGGCCGGGCCAGCCGAAGGCGGTGCCCAACCCGGGACCGAACCAGGGGCCGGCGAAGCGCCCAAGACAGAGGGACCCGAGGAAGCCGACTATAAGGTGGTTGACGAGGACAAGAAATAAGCTTCCGTGAACGGCAAAAGGGGAGAAGAAGGCTTCTCCCCTATTTGCGCTTATATGCGGGGGCAAGCCGGGCGCGGAACAGGGCTGATATTTCCAATCATCCTTACAAAACACTCAGCGACACATAGAGAATGACCCCCACTAAACGTGATTATTACGAGATACTGGGCGTTCCCAAGAACGCCGACGAGAGCCAGATAAAAACGGCCTATCGTTCCCTGGCCAAAAAGCATCACCCCGATATGAATCGGGACGACCCCAAGGCCGCCGAGGAGAAGTTCAAGGAACTGTCCGAGGCCTACGAGGTGCTGATGGACAAGCAGAAGCGGGCCAACTACGACCAGTTCGGCCACGCCGGGGTGGATCCCAGCTTCGGGGCCGGCGGCTTCGACTTCCGGCGCGACTTCACCCATGCCGATGACATTCAGGACCTGTTCGGCTCGATGTTCGGCGGCGGCGGAGGTTCCATTTTTGACATGCTGTTCGGCGGGGGCATGGGCGGGGGAGGGCGCACCCGGGGGGGGCGGCAGGTTCGGCGGGGCGGCGACCTCAACGTCCGGATGCCGTTGACCCTGGAGGAGATCGCCAGCGGGGTGGAGAAGACCATCCAGCTCAAGCGCTACGAGAGCTGCCCCGAGTGCCGGGGGGAGGGGGCCAAGTCGGGGGCCGACATCAAGGACTGCCCCACCTGCAAGGGACAGGGCGAGGTGCGACAGGTGTCGCGTTCCATGTTCGGCCAGTTCATCAACGTGGGGGCCTGCCCCCAGTGCGGGGGGGAGGGCAAGATCATCAGCAACCCCTGCCCCTCCTGCCGGGGCGAGGGCCGGGTTAAAAAGGACGCTACCATCAAGGTCCGGATACCGGCCGGGGCGGCCAACGGCAACTACATTCCGCTGCGGGGCCAGGGGAACATCGGGCCCAAGCTGGGGCCGGCCGGCGACATCCTGGTCTACATCGAGGAAAAGGAGCATCCCCTGTTCCACCGCCATGGCGATGACCTGGTGATGGCCCTGCCCATCTCCTATTCCCAGGCGGTGCTGGGGGCCAAGGTGGCGGTGCCGATGCTGACGGGCAAGGCCGAGCTGACCATCCCGCCCGGGACCAGGGGCGGCAAGATATTCCGGATGAGGGGCAAGGGCCTGCCCCGACTCAACTCCGGAGGCAGTGGCGACCAGCTGGTCCGGGTGGAGATCTACATTCCGCCCAAGCCCTCCTCCGAGGAGAAGAAGCTGCTCAAACAGCTGGGCGAGGTGCAGAACGGAAAAGTGCCCAGCCCGCACAAGGTCGACCTCAGCCAGTTCGAGGAGTGATCCCCCGCATTACCCGGGAGGCCTCGGAAACCGCCCGGCCACAACCAGCAGACTTTCCTGACTCCAGGTCGGGGCACACCGAACCCAATGATTAACGGAGAGATGCCTGAATATTTCTACGTCCCGCCGGCCTCGATCGAAGCCAGGCAGATTGTGATCTCAGGCGAGGAGGCCCGGCACATCTCCCGCACCCTGCGCCACAAGAAGGGAGATCAGATAACGGTGGTGGACGGGCAGGGAGGCGAATACCAGTGCGCCATTGCCGCCATCTCCGAATCGGCCGTCACCGTCCGGATCATCAACAAGCTGCG